>JAIMBU010000186.1 GCA_023511325.1 Gorillibacterium sp. | reverse complement strand
CACCTAAGGGCGTGAACCGATCTTTTTTGCTATAGAAGTCATTTATCTGATTAGTTATCCATTTTGGGTGAAAGACTGCGAGACATTCGTCGTGCCTTCTACTCCAAAGACCCCATATGCTATTAAAGCTCCTTACGGTATTCTACAGAATAAGAGGTGGTTGGCTTGAATATCCTGCTTGCGTGCTACTGGCCTCTACCCCATCTGGGCGGTGTTTGGCCTTACATGCTGCAGATTAAAACCCGGTTAGAACGGATGGGTCATACGGTTGATCTCTTCGGGAACGGACCGGACATTGCTAAATACTATATGGTATATCAGAACCGAGAGGTCAACAAGGTAGAACTGCTTCCAGCCCTGAAAGCTAAGCTAAATGAGCAAGTTGCTCCTGCTTTACATGCAGATTCCTGGGTGTTCAGCGTGGAAACCGATCGCTACTGTATGGAGTTATCTGCTGCTTCCTTCGGGTTAAAGAAATATGATGTAATCCATTGTCAGGATGTGATTTCGGCAATTGCTCTCAGCCGGGTAAAATCGCAGCATACTGGGCTTGTCGTAAGCGTACACGGCTCCCTTGCACGGGAAGTGATGTTTTCCTTGCAGAAGGACCCAAATGTGGATATGAACCATTCGCCGATCTGGAAATACTACAAAGCGATTGAAAACCTAGGGGCAACCGCTGGAGACGTCACCTTAACTTCGACACAATGGATGGGGGACTTACTGAAAAACGAATTTGGTGTTCCCTCAAGGCAGATTCGCACCTTCCCCTATGGATTAGACGAGGAAAAATTTTATGCCGATGTAAATAGAGGAACATACATTCAGAAGCCTCCAGGGAAGAAAGTGATTATCTGCCCTGCTCGCCTTGTTTACATTAAAGGGATTCAGCATCTGATTCCTGCACTGGCAAATGTTAAATCTGTACGCAACGATTGGGTATGTTGGATTGTAGGGGATGGCGATCAACGCCAGCAATTGGAGCTTCAAGCGGCAGAACTTGGACTTAAAGAGGATGTTATCTTTCTTGGCCATCGCGATGATGTGCCAGCATTGCTGATGAAAGCGGATATTTTCGCCCACCCCAGCCTGCAGGATAATCAGCCCTTCTCCGTTATGGAGGCACAGCTGGCTGGACTTCCTAGTGTTGTTACAGCTGCAGGCGGACTGCCCGAAGCAGTCCGCCATGGTGAAACAGGATTAGTTTCTCCGATTGGTGATGTGGAAAAGTTAGGGGATAACCTCCACCTTCTACTAGCTAATGATCAACTTCGGCTCACCTATGGCAAGAATGCCAAGGAATGGGCAACTAAGCAGTGGTCTCTTAGTCTCATGATCAAGCGTGTATTGAACTGTTATGAATACGCGATTGAAAAAGGAAAGGCAAGGCGTAGCCATGAGTGAAAACAGGATAGTGTCAGATCTCTATAATAGCTTATTCCAGTCTCAGGTATCCACTCCTGAGGTGCTAGTCGACTATCTTTTGTGGAATACCATTACTGAAGCTCTGCCTTCTGGCTATATCCTGCCAGACCCACGGATCATTATTGAATTAAACCGACCTTAAGGTTTCTATGAAGAAATACTCACTTCAACCGATAAAGGTCCCGTTATCAGTGCCCGGGAGTCAATTGATCTTCCCAGCAGGACAAAAAGCAGCGACGGCCCTTCATGACAGAGACCAGAATAGGTCAACCGACTTGTTGTCGCTGCAAAACAGGTTGCCTCAGAGTCAGCCAAGATTACACCCTCTACTCCACCCGCTCGTAGCAACAAGTCTAACTGCCCGATATCGCTATAGCCAGGCTTCTCCCAACTTACAGAAACCTCAATGGTCAGTTTGTCCGTTGATTCGTGACCGGGAACCCAAATGGAGTTTAATAGCAGCTCTTCATTGCTGAGCAATAAAGGTAATGAATAGGTTCCCGGATCTGCCTGTTGGGACGCATAATATTTGATCATTCCCCTTTACCTCCTTAGGCATCGATTGTCATGTGCTCATTTGTCATAATTCCAACCGTCTGATTGTTCTCCAGAGCATAGATAAAAAAATAAGCGGACTCTAGCGTATTCCGGTTTGTGGTAATTTGCAGTTGAAAAGGTAACCCATCGGTAGGAATAATGGGCAGGGACAATTTTTCCGTGTGTGAAGCACTGCTTCCCGGGACATGGTTGAGGATCTCAGCCGACTTCGTACCCTCCTGAAAGCCCTGAACCAGAACATCAAATTTATGCTCACCCAGATTGACGACTTCAATAGAAATAGCGTGAATGTACTGGGGATCTTTGATACCTACACCCTCAATAGCTAGCCGATATATAGTCACCGCATCACCCCCGATTAATAAAAGCTTCTATCATGATATGAACGTATGACTGGAGGAATACCCATGAATATTGTTGATCTACATGGTTCCTATGATGCCATCTTCAGCTTAGGGCAGAATTGTCTTCCTTCGATTCAGCTTGAGAAGAATGGACTTCGCACCTTTTCAGGCGTTTTGGATTGGATGATGAGCGATGAGCTGACGGACGTGTGCCGTTTGCTCGAGAATCGATTTCAAGGCTTCATGGACCTGGCTAACTTGCAGGTAGAGGACAGCTCCGGTGTAAACCTGAGGGTAAGAGATTTAGCCTATAACATCATTTCCGTTCATGACTTTCCCGCAAGTCGCAATTCGCCAATTCATCTGGGTTCCTATACGGATTTTAAAATAAAATTAAATCGGCGAATTGAACGCTTTATACAACTGAGTGCATCTTCTTCCCGAACATTATATGTTCGCATGAATGGAAAGTACGAAGAAGCTTTACGGCTTGAGCAAGCATTAGCTCCCTATGTAGCGGGAGATTTTTCTATTCTGCTCGTCAACTACACCTTCATTCCCGATTTATTCGACTGTGCATGGCCTAACGCACGGATCTGCTCGGTGCAAATGTCATCCCCTGACATTTGGAACAATGTGAGTGATCCCCACTGGAAGCAGCTTTTTACGGGTATTCACCTACGGTAAACCGCTTCATTCTCCTCCAAGTGAATAACCAAGGGTATTAACCAGCCCCGCTCTCACCCCGGTCATCGGCTGCCAGCCCAGCACCTGACGGGTTTCTTCGCTGTTCAGGCAGCTATGCTTGATATCGCCAGTCTTTTCTGGAGCATAATTTACCTTCAACCGCTTACCTGCTAGTTCAGACAAAAGCTCTGACAGACTGCGAATAGAAGTGGAAACACCGGTGCTAACATGAAAAGTTTGTCCATCACCGGATTCGGCGGCTGCTAGATTAGCGGCTACAACATCAGATACATGAATAAAGTCACGGGTCTGTTCGCCGTCTCCAAAGATGGTGAGCGGCTCGCCTTTTTTTATTCGTTCCATAAATATAGAAACGACCCCGCCTTCACCTTTTGGTGTCTGCCCGGGGCCGTAAACATTTGCATAGCGAAGAATCGTATAAGCTGTCCCATAAAGCTGATGATACAAGCGGATGTATTGTTCAGCTGTCCATTTAGACAAACCATAAAAGGACATGGGTGCGGTTTGATCAGTTATACTGATCCTTTCCTTTTCCAAAGCTCCATAAACACCTGATGTGGAGGCGAGAATAATTTTGCCTTTACCTACACGACGCAATGCTTCAAGGACATGAATAGTTCCCATTACATTTACTCGGCAATCATAATAAGGTCTCATAATTGAACGTTGAACATCAGCTTGGGCAGCAAGATGAAAAACAACATCTGGAGCAAGCTCAGCGATCTTCTCCACGACTTTATCATCGCTAACATCCATGTTTATTAGGTGGGCCTGCCTTGAAACATTCTCGATCTTGCCTGTACTCAAATCATCGATAACATAAACCTCAACTTGATTCGCTAAGAGCGCAGCCGTTAGGTGGGAGCCAATAAATCCGGCTCCACCCGTTACTAATGCTTTCGTCATGTACATCCTTCTTCCAGCGTTTTTGCTATTTTACGCTGGAACTTAAGGAAGTGGCACTCATTTAATGATTCAGCAACATTAATTACTTGACTACTCGAATACCATACATGAAACGGTTTTTCCAGCTTGTTGAAGTCAGGTCACTCGTAATAACATCGTTGGCTGGATTGAGGTTATGAACAAACTTCCCTTGACCCACGTAAATACCAACATGACCTATTTTGCTCTTATTACCGACTTTGGAGAATATGATCAAATCACCAATTTTCAAGTTTGATGCTGATGAGATCTTGTCACCGAATTTGGTTTGTGCCGTCGCGCCCCAACCAATATGGATGCCTGCTTTCTTAAAAACAAACTGAGTGAACGACGAGCAGTCAAAGATTAACTTGCTCTCATTTCGCTGGCCATAAGCATATTGAACTTTCCCCTGATACGACTTGGCGATCTTCGCAATTTCTAAGCGAGTCGCTGATGCCGTAGCCGCCTCCGCAGAGGGTGCAGTGATTGCTCCGAATATGCCGAACGACACCAACACAGCGAGCAGTACAGCAGTAAACCTTTTCATTCTGTTCATTTTATTCTCTCCTTTCGTTTCTGTAGTCAGGTTAACAGGGTTTTTGGCGGATTTAAACAGGAAATACTAACCATAACAAAGCCCGCATGCGAGGCATGCGGGCTAAAACCAGTCCCTGTAAGGGTTTCCAAGCTGGATGATTTTGGTAAGGGAATTAAAACCAGTACGTTTTAAAACTTGATTACAAGTGAAAATTACCTAAGAAGTTATCGTTTAGGAAGTTGCTTTACGTATTCATCCGACAGCTTCATCCATTTCAAAACATAATCATAGTCGCTTTTATAAGCGGAAAAATCAACGACAGGCTCGTGTGTTTTTAATGAAACGGCAGTACCATCTTCAAAGCCTTTACCTGGAACAAACAAGATATCATCATTAAAGAATGAACCTGTTGGCAAATAGTAGCGCATCCCGATCACATTACGTTTTATGTTAAGAAGATCGTGACCAAAGGGAACAAATTTATCGGAGCTGGCCGGAAGACCTAACAGATTAGCCAAGGTAGGCATAATATCGACTTGACCACCCGTTCGCTCTACCACCTTCCCTTGATCCCCGGGAACATGAATCATTAACGGAATATTGAACCTAGATATGCGAGCATCATAAGAGATACCTAGCTTTTCTGATACATCGGCAGGTTTGTTCGCATCAACCTGTAGCCCGAAATGATCACCATAGAAAGCGAATACGGTATTGTCCCATATTCCAGCAGCTTTTAAACCCTCAACTAAGGTCCCCAGTGCTTGATCGGTATAATGAATAGCTTGCAGATAGTCACCAAGTTGAGTTCCTTCGATATTGGCTGGTAGTTTCATGCTCTGCTTATCCTCGGGAATCTTGAACGGATGATGACTGGAAAGCGAAATGAATTGAGCGTAAAAGGGTTTACCCGTTGCCGCTGCTGCTGTAATTTTCTCCAGACCGACCCGGTATAACTCTAGATCAGAAGCTCCAAAGTCGTTGAAATGATCATTCACGAAAGAAGGTTTGTCATAGAAAATGTCAAAACCTAACGCGGGATAAAGCTTATCTCGGTTCCAGAATGTCACATCATTGGGATGAAGCGTCATCGTGCTGTATCCTTCTCCCTCCAAAATTCTGGGCAAGGAAGGGAGCGCTCGGTCGCCAAAGCCTTTTGACATCGCTTCAGTCGCTGTTGGATAAATCGAGGTGTTCGACATAAATTCTGCATCTGAAGTATTCCCTTGGCCGATTTGCTGATAGACATTAGGAAAGTAAAGACTCTTTTTCATTAATTCATTCATGACAGGTGTAACTTCTTGACCTGCGACTGAAAGGTTGATTACAAAGTTCTGTGTGGCCTCTAGTTGGACAATAATCAGGTTCTTCCCCTTTTGCGTTCCAAATAGCTCAGGTTGCACAACTTCAGGAGAACTGGATGGAGAACTAGATGGTGAATTGACTGGTGCCGTTACCAGTTGCTGCTCAAGTTGGGCTTTAGCTGCTGCAGATTCCGCCGGATCTATTGGCCCCGCGTTTTTGGTTGTTAGTGAATGCCAGAGAACAGAGGCTTGATAGTTAGGGAACCCGAGCAGCTCAGCACGCATCAATTCGTTAGGCGTTGATGCCGTGGAACGGATCGAAAAAACGGCGAGCAACAAGCTGATAATAATGAACAGGGAGAAAACCGTTCTTGGAAGCTTGAAGACTCTTGGTTCTCTATGATGCCAATATTGACTGCTGTCGTGCTTGTAGATACGTCTAATC
>JAIMBU010000018.1 GCA_023511325.1 Gorillibacterium sp. | reverse complement strand
GAACGTTTGCTTGTATTCGCATTTGAATAGCAACTTATTTTCTAATAAATGAGCTTACCAGCTTGAGCAATCCCTATATTTTCAGGCAAAAAAGGAGCGTGCTTGCACCATGAACTTTGGAGTTCTCGTTTTTCCGGGGTCCAATTGCGATATTGACTGTTACAAGGCTGTAGAAGAAACGGTCCAGCAATCTGTGGAATATGTTTGGCATACTGAGACAGATTTGTCTAGGTTTGATTGTGTACTTGTGCCGGGTGGCTTTTCCTATGGCGACTACCTGCGTTGCGGCGCAATTGCGCGTTTTGCTCCTGTAATGGGAGCACTGAGAGAATTTGCTGAGCAGGGACGATATGTGCTGGGTATCTGCAATGGCTTTCAGATTCTGACCGAGGCCGGGCTACTGCCGGGAGCCTTGCTACGTAACCGATCGTTGAAATTCCGTTGTCATTCCACGCAACTGCGTGTGGAGAATAACGCAACAGCTTTTACCAGCAGCTATGCGCTAAATGAAGAAATCAATATTCCGATCGCCCATGGTGAGGGGAATTATTATTGTGACCCAGAGACACTGCAACAACTGAAGGATGAGAAACGGATTATTTTCCGCTATGCGGGTGAGAATCCCAATGGTTCGACGGACAATATTGCCGGGATTATTAATGCGAGTGGCAATGTCTTCGGGATGATGCCGCACCCGGAGCGGGCGGTTCATCGTCTGCTGGGCTCGGATGACGGTACGCGGATGTTTACATCGATCTTGAACGCTTGGAGGGAAAAGCATGCCACAGCAGTTAACCGTTAAGGAACCGACAGCGGAGCAGATCATCGAACAAAAAATATACCGACAATTTGGCCTATCAGATGAGGAGTTTTCACTGATCTGCACATTTATGGGACGCACACCCAACTATGTAGAAACTGGCGTGTTTAGCGTTATGTGGTCGGAGCATTGCGCCTACAAGAACTCTAAGCCTTTGCTGCGGCGCTTTCCCACCACTGGCGATAAGGTCCTGATGGGGCCGGGTGAAGGCGCTGGTATCGTCGATATTGGCGACAATCAAGCCGTCGTGTTCAAAATCGAAAGCCATAATCATCCCTCAGCGGTCGAGCCTTTTCAAGGAGCAGCTACGGGAGTGGGCGGAATTATCCGCGACATTTTCTCTATGGGCGCGCGTCCGGTGGCGCTACTGAATTCATTACGCTTCGGAAAGCTGGAGAGTCCACGGGTCAAGTATCTTTTTGAGCATGTGGTGTCGGGGATTGCCGGCTATGGCAATTGCATCGGTATTCCAACCGTTGGTGGCGAAATCATGTTTGATGAAAGCTACGAAGGCAACCCGCTTGTCAATGCAATGTGTGTCGGTCTGATCGATCATGATAAAATCCAGCGTGGAGTGGCGAGTGGTATCGGTAATCCGGTTTTCTACGTGGGTCCAGCCACCGGGCGAGACGGCATTCACGGTGCGACCTTCGCCTCCGTTGAGATTACAGCAGAGACCGAGGCCAAACGTTCCGCCGTTCAAGTCGGCGATCCTTTTATGGAGAAGCTCGTCATGGAAGCCTGTCTAGAATTGATCAATTCAGGTATTGTCGTGGGCATTCAAGATATGGGTGCGGCGGGCTTAACCTGCTCCAGTTCGGAAATGGCTAGTAAAGCTGGAAACGGCATGGAATTGAATCTCGACTTGGTACCACAACGGGAAGATGATATGAGTGCCTATGAGATGATGCTGTCGGAATCGCAAGAGCGGATGCTGTTTGTGGTTTTACCGGAGCATGAGGATCAGGCGCGGGCCATTTTTGCCCGTTGGGATCTACATTGCGCCAAGGTGGGTAAGGTGACGGATGATGGGCGTCTGCGGATTATTCATCGGGGCGAGGTCGTTGGTGACATGCCCGTGCGTGCGTTAGTTGATGAATGTCCAATTTATGACAAGCCCTCCGAGGAGCCTGCTTATTATCAGACAGGGGCTTCGCTTGATACCAACGCTTATCCAGAGGTGACCGATTTAAATACAGCCTTGGAGAAAGTGCTTGGTTCTCCCAACGTCGCCAGCAAAGAATGGGTTTACAGTCAATATGATTACATGGTGCGCACATCGACGTTCATTCAGCCCGGCTCCGACGCGGCCGTTGTCGGCATTCCCGGTACACGCAAAGCGCTGGCAATGACGACGGACTGTAACAGTCGCTACGTTTATCTTGACCCAGAGGTTGGCGGACGGATTGCTGTCGGAGAAGCTGCACGTAACATCGTCTGCTCCGGTGCAGAGCCGCTGGCAATTACCGATAATTTAAATTTTGGCAACCCCGAGAAGCCGGAAATCTTCTGGCAGATGGAAAAATCAGTTGACGGTATGGCTGAAGCCTGCCGCGTACTGAATACACCCGTCATTGGTGGTAACGTCAGCTTATACAATGAAAATGCACTTGGTGCCATCTACCCGACTCCTGTTGTCGGCATGGTTGGTCTTGTGGCAGATGTTGATCATCTGACCACACAAGGCTTTAAAGCGGAGGGCGACCGCATCGTACTGTTGGGTGAAACCCGTGCCGAGATGGGTGGAAGCGAGCTGCAATATATCGTTCACGAAGCGACGGAAGGGCGGCCACCGCAGCTTGATCTTGCTGTGGAGAAGCGGCTGCTGGATACCGTCCTCGCAGCCATTCGTGCGGGACTGGTGCGGTCAGCGCATGACTTATCGGAAGGCGGACTAGCCGTCGCCTTAGCAGAAAGCTGCATCAGCGGCAGGATCGGTGCCAAGGTAGAGCTGGCAACAGATTTACGCCCTGATCATCTCATGTTTAGCGAGTCACAATCGCGCATTCTGCTGAGCGTTGCCCCGGATAAGGTCGACGAACTACTGCGTTTCGTGACAGTGCAAGATGTTCCGGCAACCGATATCGGTGCAGTCGGCGGAGCGGATCTCTGCGTTCGCATCAACGGTCAAGTCGCGATCACCAGCAGCATCGAGCTACTGGAGCAGCGATGGAAGGAAGCGATCCCATGTCGGATGAACGTTTGATCCCTTTGGGACGATCAGCCGCAATTAGGGAGCCGCAAGACACTTGCAGCCACATAGCATCAGGTAACGAAGCAGCAACAAGTACTCTAAGTATGGTAAGCAACGAAGCAGCACCAAATATGCAAAGCATGGTAAGTAACGAAGCAGCACCAAATATGCAAAGCATGGTAAGTAACGAAGCAGCACCAAATATGCAAAGCATGGTAAGCAACGAAGCAGCACCAAATATGCTAAGCGTGGTAAGTAACGAAGCAGCACCAAGTATCCCAAGCATCGCTGTTGCACCAAAACCGCAACTGTGGACAGGCGATTATTATAATGAAGGTATTGGGCAATATGGCTTTGACAAGCTGAAGGAAGAGTGCGGGGTATTCGGTGTTTTCGGTCATCCGGAAGCCTCGGCATTGTCTTTCTTTGGTCTTCACGCATTGCAGCACCGTGGCGAGGAAAGTGGAGGAATCTGCACGACCGTGGACGGTGGAGAATTTTATCTGCACAAGGGCATGGGACTGGTCAAAGAGGTTTTTGACAAGGACGTGCTGGCTTCGCTTAAAGGCTCGACAGCCATCGGACACGTCCGCTACTCGACCTCAGGAGCAAGTCGTCTGGAGAATGCTCAGCCACTGATGTTTAAGTTCCGCATGGGGAATGTAGCGATTGCGACCAACGGGAACATCGTTAACGCGGATGAGATCCGCGAAGAGCTAGAAGAGGCTGGATCTATTTTTCAGACGACGAGTGATACCGAGGTGCTGGTCCACCTGATTGCCCGGGCGCGGGGAGTGGAGCAGGAGGAAGCGGTGAGAAACGCGCTGCAAAGAGTTAGCGGCGGCTACGCGTTCCTGATCATGGTCAACGAGAAATTGTTTGTCGCTCGTGATCCGCACGGTCTGCGTCCACTCGTGATGGGGCGGCTGGGAGATGCGCTGATTTTTGCCTCAGAGACCTGTGCGCTCGAGACCATTGGGGCAGAATATGTACGCGATATTGATCCGGGTGAACTGATCGTTCTCGATAAGGAAGGCATGCACTCTAGCCGGATTGCTCCGATTGAACGTCGGGCTATCTGCTCGATGGAGTATATCTATTTTTCCCGACCGGACAGTGATTTGGATGGAATCAATCTTCACGCTGCCCGCAAAAGAATGGGGATGCGGCTGGCCATGGAAGCCTTTGTCGATGCAGATTTGGTTACAGGGGTGCCGGATTCCAGTATTTCGGCGGCGATTGGTTTTGCTGAGCAGACAGGAATTCCCTACGAGCTTGGCTTGATCAAGAATCGCTATACAGGGAGAACGTTCATCCAACCAAGTCAGGAGCTGCGGGAGCTCGGGGTCAAAATGAAGCTGAGCGCCGTTCGTAAATTGGTCCAGGGGCAACGTGTCGTCATGATCGACGATTCGATCGTACGTGGCACAACCAGCCTGCGCATCGTCAAAATGCTGCGTGATGCCGGCGCCCGTGAGGTGCATGTGCGGATCAGCTCTCCTCCTTACATGAATCCATGTTTCTATGGCATCGATACGCCGAATCGCAACGAGCTCATCGCCTCCACGCATTCCGTGGAAGAAATGCGCCTAGCGATCGAAGCGGATTCGCTTTATTTTCTCTCTAAACCAGGGCTGCTTGCAGCCATTGGCCGCACACCTGATGAGTACAATCGGGGTATGTGCACAGGTTGCTTTGACAATGATTATCCGACACGTGTTCCTGAGGATGGCAAGAACTGCGGCTGTTGAGACATTGCGGCACAAGTGATTAGTTTGAGGCAAAAGTGATTATAGGAAGGAACTTCAGTGCGCGGATGGTTTAGGTAATGCTTGGCTTGCATTGGTGTATTGGCTTGCATTGGTGTATTGGCTTGTATTGTATTGTATTAGCTTTGCTTGGCGAGAGTAGCTGTTTATGAGGCGATCTTAACACCTGTGTTTAGTCTGTGTACCACCAGTTTCCCCCTTTTGTGTCCCTTTCGTAGTGAAAATCCTGCAGTTTCTACAGGATAATAGCATTGAGAACTTCAAATGATTTCGTATCCTGCACTTTGTGCAGTATTTTTTAGCAATAACGAAGAAAAGGGTGTCTTCGGCTCAAAATCTTGCACTTTCTACAAGATAAATAGCTCTCTGCACGTATAAGTCGAGCTATCTTGCACAAAGTGCAGGATAACAGCCTTCCTTCACTAACCTAGACGTTAGCTGTAAACCCTTTGCACATTCATCCTTAGCTTATTCCTATACCAAAGAGTATGAATGATGTATGGACTTCTTCACATTCACTCAGGCACGCACCAAACAACAACCAGCTCAACTGACAATAAACAACAACCAACCAAACAACAACCAACCAAACAACAACCAACCAAACAACAACCAACCAAACAACAACCAACCAAACAACAACTAGCTCAACTGACAATAAATAACCAACCAAACAACAAACAATTCTAAGGAGTGACCCTCGTGTCTGACGCATACAAAAAGGCCGGTGTCGACATTGCCGCAGGCAATGCAGCTGTGGAGCGCATGAAAAAGCACGTAAAGCGGACGTTTCGTCCCGAAGTATTAACGGAGCTAGGCGGTTTTGGAGCCTTGTTCAGTTTGAACAAGGACAAATACGATGAACCCGTATTAGTTTCCGGTACAGATGGTGTAGGAACGAAGCTGATGCTGGCTTTTGCCATGGATAAGCACGATACAATTGGCATTGACGCTGTTGCAATGTGTGTAAATGATATCATCGTACAGGGCGCCGAACCGCTTTTTTTCCTCGACTATCTTGCTTGTGGCAAAGTGGTTCCAGAGAAGATCGAAGCAATTGTCGCGGGGATTTCCGAGGGCTGTGTTCGTTCAGGCTGCGCTTTGATCGGTGGAGAGACGGCAGAGATGCCGGGAATGTACGGTGTAGATGAGTATGATATGGCAGGTTTTGCCGTTGGGATTGTTGATCGCAAAAAAATCATTGATGGCACCACCATTCGCCCAGGCGACATCGTTCTTGGTCTAGCCTCCAGCGGTGTGCACAGCAATGGATTTTCCCTAGTGCGCAAGCTATTGCTTGAAGATCAGGGGTTTAGACTGAATCAGCCGGTAAATGAATTGTTTGGAGACGAGAGTTATGGGGATAGGGATGGCGACTCCCTGCTAGCAGATCTAGCTGATTCAGAGTCCGGCACTACATCAGCATCCGTACAGCTACCCACACGAAGAGCGGCAGCTACTAGTTCCGCACAGCTATCCGAATTCCCTGCTTCGCTCCAACCCCATCCCGACTCATTTACCTTGGGTGATGTTCTCATCGAGCCCACTCGAATTTATGTCAAATCCATCCTTGCTATGCTTGAGCAGGTAAAGATCAAGGGAATGGCACATATTACGGGCGGCGGCTTCTTGGAAAACATTCCACGGGTTTTACCTGAGAACGTGGCAGTCGAAATCGAATTTGGTTCATGGCCTATCCAGCCTGTGTTCAAGCTGATGCAGGGAAAGGGTAATGTTTCCTATGCTGATATGTTCCGCACCTTCAATATGGGGATCGGAATGGTGGTTATCGTTGCACCAGAGGATGTGGGTGTGGCTGAGCGAATTGCCCGTGAGTATGGTGAACAGGTGTATCGGATCGGTCACGTTATCGAGGGAGACAAGACGGTTACCTTCACCGGAGTGACACTATGACGGACTCAACAGATTCTGTATCTGAAGCAGGGATTAAAAAAAACGAATTGGAGCCGGAAGAGCAGCTTGAAACTCGGCTAGGGCTTGGGCAGGGCATACAATCGGAAGAGCAGCCAGGAGCGCAGTTTAATATCCATCATGGTGCTTCTTTAGAGACGCAACCGATGATTGTTCATGCCAAGAAGCGCTTTCGGATTGCTGTGTTTGCATCGGGTAGTGGCTCTAACTTCCAAGCCATTGTCGATGCCACATTGGCTAAGCAGCTTGACGCTGAAGTTGTCCAGCTTGTCTGCGACAAGCCGCAAGCTGCGGTGGTGCGCCGTGCGGAACAAGCTAATATCCCAGTGTTTGCTTTTCGCCCCAAGGATTATGCGTCAAGAGAAGCGTACGAGGCGGAGATTGTTCAGCGACTGAGTGCACTGGACGTAGATCTGATTGTGCTCGCCGGTTACATGAGACTGCTGACGGCGACGCTGATCACACCTTTTACTGGACGTATTATCAATATCCATCCTTCCCTGTTACCAGCCTTCCCTGGGGTGAACAGTGTGAAACAGGCTTTAGATTACGGCGTTAAGGTCACGGGAGTGACTGTTCATTTTGTCGATAGCGGACTAGACACGGGACCGGTTATCACCCAACAAGCAGTGGAACTGATTGATGGCGATACCGAGGACACCCTATCGCAGCGCATCCATGCAATCGAGCACGGACTATACCTGAAGGCGATCGGCTTGATTCAGCAAGGGCGCGTTCAGCTAGATGGACGCAAAGTCAGCATCCGTCAGTCCAAATAACCATGATTTTCACTCGAAAAAGGAGGCTTTTGTGTGACCATTAAACGTGCGCTGATCAGCGTGTCGGACAAGACGGGAATTGTTCCTTTTGCTAGAGAGCTTGCGGGGCTTGGTGTTGAAATTATATCCACTGGTGGAACTTACAATCTGTTGAAGGAAAAAGGCATCCCGGTTACCGGCATTTCAGAGGTTACCGGCTTTCCTGAGATTATGGACGGACGAGTCAAAACCCTACATCCAGCCGTTCACGGTGGATTGCTAGCTGTACGTGCCAGTGACAAGCACCGTGAACAGATGGAGCAGAATGGGATTGGCTACATCGATCTGGTAGCGGTGAATCTGTACCCTTTTGCAGCGACGATTGCCAAGCCTGACGCCACCTATGAGGAAGCTGTCGAGAATATTGACATCGGAGGACCGACGATGCTCCGTTCCGCTGCTAAGAATCACGCGGATGTCACCGTGATTGTCGATGCTGCCGATTATGAGCAGGTGCTGATCGAGATGAAGGCTACTGCGGACACAACACTGGAAACACGCAAACGTCTAGCTGCCAAAGTATTTCGTCATACCGCCGCATACGATGCATTGATTGGCGAGTACCTAACTGCTCAAGTCGGCGAGGTATTCCCGGAGAGCTTTACAGTTACATACGAGAAAGCTCAGGATCTGCGTTACGGCGAAAATCCGCATCAAAAAGCAGCCTTTTACCGCAAGGCTCTGGCGTCCCAAGGCACCATTGCTGCTGCCGAGCAGTTGCATGGCAAGGAGCTTTCCTATAACAATATCAACGACGCCAACGCTGCACTTCAGATCCTGTCTGATTTCAGTGAACCCGCAGTGGTAGCCGTCAAGCATATGAATCCATGCGGAGTCGGCATTGGCAGCGACATTGATCAAGCATATGAAAAAGCTTATGCAGCCGACCCCATTTCCATTTTTGGTGGAATTATTGCGGCTAACCGTCCGATTGGCAAGGAAACGGCTGAGCGGATGAGTAAAATCTTCCTCGAAATTATCATTGCACCCGATTATACCGAGGAAGCGCTGGCGATTCTTCAGGGTAAGAAAAACATTCGTCTGCTCAAGCTTGACATTACTACGGCTACGAAAGAATCTCAGCTTGCTGTAACCTCGGTAAACGGTGGAGCACTCATCCAGGAAACGGACAAGCACCAAATCACTGCCGATGAGTTAACGATTGTCACCGAGCGTAAGCCGAGCGAAGCGGAGCTGAAGCAGTTGCTTTTTGCTTGGAAGGTAGTCAAGCATGTGAAGTCTAATGCCATTGTGCTCGCTTGCGATAATATGACCGTTGGCGTGGGCGCAGGTCAGATGAATCGTGTGGGTGCGGCTAAGATTGCTCTGGAGCAGGCTGGTGAGAAAGCTAAGGGAGCGATCATGGCATCGGATGCTTTTTTCCCGATGAGCGATACGCTGGAGCTGGCCGCCCAAGCCGGAGTGACGGCTGTGATCCACCCTGGAGGTTCCGTCAAAGACGCCGACTCCATTCGTGTCGCCAACGAATACGGTATGGTTATGGTAACAACAGGTATTCGACATTTCAAGCACTAGCACTCACACGCAAAAGATAACTAGCACGGTCATTTTAGAGCTGCTGAACTGTAGCCACCAAGAGAGCAATGAGGTGTGGCTTTGGTCATTGGGCAGAGTAAAAAATAGCTGAGAAAGCCGTATAATTGCGGTGAAGCTTTAGCTTAAGGCATTGCTACGGTTAACTGGAACAAAAGTAGGAGGAACAGTCATGAAGGTTTTAGTCGTTGGCCGTGGAGGCCGGGAGCATGCCATTGTCTGGGCGCTGGCGAAGAGTCCTAGAATTATAAAGCTCTACTGCGCGCCAGGAAATGGCGGGATTGAAAATCTGGCCGAGTGTGTGCCGATCGAAGAGATGAATTTCGCCGCGATCGCCCAGTTTGCCAAGGAGAACCGAGTGGAGTTGGTCGTTATTGGACCGGATGCTCCTCTGGCAGCAGGTATTGTCGATTATCTGGAGGCGGAAGGACTGACTGTATTCGGTCCACGCCAGAACGCGGCAATCATCGAAGGCAGCAAAACGTTTATGAAGGATCTAATGCGCAAATATGACATCCCAAGCGCTGCCTATGCAGCTTTTGATAGCTATGAAGAAGCTCTGATCTATTTACGACTGCAAAAGCTGCCCATCGTCATTAAGGCCGATGGATTGGCTGCGGGGAAAGGTGTAATTGTTGCTCATACGATGGAAGTAGCAGAGGAAGCGCTGAACCAGATCATGGTCGACAAGGCGTTTGGAGCTTCAGGCGAACGTGTCGTGATCGAGGAGTTTTTGCAAGGGCAGGAGATGTCTCTGCTCGCTTTTGTCGATGGAGAAATCGTTCGACCCTTGGAGCCATCTCAGGATCATAAGCCCGTATTCGACAATGACGAAGGGCCTAATACCGGAGGCATGGGAACCTATTCGCCTGTTCCTCATATTTCCCAGGAAATTGTCGAAGAGGCCATCCGTACGATCCTTAAACCAGCGGCTAAGGCAATGGTTGCCGAGGGCCGTCCCTTCCGCGGAGTGCTTTATGCTGGTCTGATGCTTACGGCCGAAGGGCCAAAGACCATCGAATTTAACGCGCGGTTTGGTGACCCGGAGACCCAAGTCATTCTGCCTCGTCTGAATTCAGATCTACTGACAATTTTACTTGATGTTATTGAAGGGCGGCTTGCTGAGACAGATATTCGCTGGAGTGATGCAGCAGCGGTGTGTGTTATCCTGGCTTCTGGTGGGTACCCGGGTGCTTATTCCACGGGTATTCTCATTGAAGGGATTGAAGATGCGGAGCAGACTGCCCTTGTTTTCCATGCCGGGACGGCGCGGAAGGATGGGCAAGTTTGTACGGCAGGGGGCCGCGTGCTTGGCGTTGTTGGTCGTGGCGCTGGGATAGCCGAGGCACGGTCAAATGCCTACGCCGCCGCAGAACAGATATGTTTTAGTGGCAAGCATAGCCGCAGTGACATCGCGGCGAAGGCAATTGTTTCGTTTGGAGCGAAGGGCTGAATTTAGCTTGTTTTATCATCAATAAAAGAGTCCTCCAGTTCCACTTTTATCGTGGTCTTGGAGGATTTTTGGGTTTGCTTTTAAGAGTTTGGTTAAACAAGGACAAGCGGCAGAAAAATGTCGTCGACAATCTCTGTGACTGCTTGATCAGATATCGGATCATGGGTTGTAAGTAATTTATATCGTAGCAAATCAACTGGAAGAGAAATAACCTGGGCACTGATTTTCTTCAGGTTGACCTCTCCCCGTTTCTCAGCGTTTTTCAGAATCGTTATTATGGCGGTGGTCAACTTGTCCTCGCTTCTCGGTTGCATCATTTGTGGCAATGTAGAACTTAAATCATTGCCATGATATTCGACCATGAGACCGTGGATAGTTTCAGCACCAATCGCTTGCATAGGTTTCGCTATTCCGTGAAGCAGGATAAGGACATCATTGCGCAGATCGCCAGTATCTGGACTGAAATTGGTAGGTCTGGGCACATGTTTGATTATTGCTGCAACGACAAGCTTAGCCTTATTCGGCCAGCGACGGTATACAGCAGCTTTATTTGTTTTTGCCCGTATGGCGACTTTCTCCATTGTCAGATGGGCATAGCCAACCTCGTTAAGTTCATCCCAGGCGGACTGCAAAATAGCATTCTCGAGGATATCACCACGCCGACGAGTACCTATGGGCTGACCCTCATCATTAATGGATTCGCCAGGTTGGGAGAAACGCTCATTCTTTTTATCATCCATCCTGTATTTCCTTCTCTCAAAAGTTTTATCATTTTCTATTGCACTTCATGTGAATATATTATATCGCATGTGCACAAGGCAAGGTACTAAAAGTACCTTGCCTTGTGCACATGAGGAGTATGCTTATGGTAGACAATGTTAGAAACCCTTAGAAAGAAAGACTTGACCCGGGGATGCTTCAGGTAGCCCTCATTCTAGTGTTTGGTGGCTTGCGCTGTTTTTCTTGTACTTATTGCTCACCAATCTTTTGGTCGATCTTTCCTTGAAGTTCGACCAGCTTCATGATGACGGTAGCAGCCTGTGCTTTTGACACGGTCTGTGTGGGGTTGAATTTACCGTTCTCACCCTGCATCAATCCCAGCATAACTGCTACTGCAACCGCCCCACGATTCTTGATAGCTGCTGCATCACTAAACTTACTCACCGCTGCATCCTCATTTAGATAAACCGATACTTTATTGTACTTAACAATAGCAGTGAGTAAGACCGCCAGTTGTTCTCTCGTTAGTTGTTGTGAAGGTTCATATGTGTTTAATATAGTTGTATTAAATCTTACTATAGTAATTTTTTGGTATTTGTTT
>JAIMBU010000185.1 GCA_023511325.1 Gorillibacterium sp. | reverse complement strand
GGATAAAGCAACTGCAGCGAAATAGCTAGTAATTCTATAACTGATTTCATGCATAGATGGTGAAAAGGCGCCGCCCTGCGGGACGGTGCCTTCTGTTTTCCTAAAACCTCAAATACGGGTTATTCCTTTGCAAGTTTAGCATGCATCTTGGCAAGTGTTGGGAGAGAGAGCAATGAAGCAGACGCTAAAAAACCCTGTGGTTTATCTGATGTTTATTTTACCGAGCCTTCTTCTATACTTCTTATTCTTTATCTATCCGATGGCGAGCTCGGCTTATTACGCCTTCACCGACTGGAGCGGGCTGGACGAAACTCATTATATTGGCCTGAGTAATTTCGTTGAAGCACTGAGGGATGAGGATTTTCGAAATGCGATTATAAACAATATTTATTTTATTATCTTTTCCGTGTTCATTCAGGTTCCATTGATCATTACATTCGCGATTCTGATCGGGGGGATTCGTAAGTTTCAAGGCTTTTACAAAACGACCGTATTCATGCCTTCCATTCTTTCTACCTCGGTTATCGGGATTCTTTGGGGGTTTATCTATGAGCCTGAGGTTGGCTTGCTGAACAATGTTCTTAGTAAAATCGGCATCGATCCGATCTACTGGTTGTCTGATACCAAATGGGCAATGATCTGTGTGCTGGTCACGAATGCCTGGCAGTGGATGGGTTTTTATATTGTGCTTGTTCTGGCGGCTATTCTTGCGATCCCAAGGGAAATCAACGAGGCTGCGGCAATCGATGGAGCGAGTGGATTTCAGCAAGCCATTCATATTACCGTGCCGCTGATCAGGCCAATTATCTCTGTGGTTGTCATGCTGTCAATAGCCGGAGCCATGCGCGTTGTTGATATTGTGCTGGTCATGACTGGCGGCGGACCAGTTGGATCTACAGAGGTTATGGCCTCCTATATGGTTACCAATGCGATCAATTATGGTAAATACGGCTTTGGCACAGCTATTTCTCTCTTGATCTTTGCTTTCGCCTTGATCCTGACAGCGATCTATCAGCTCACATTTGGCAGAAAACAGGAAAGGATTGAATACTGATGCCCGTTACCCTGAAAAAAACATTGCCCCACATTGTGCTGATGCTGTATGTGGCGGTCATTCTGGTACCCTTTGCCTTCGTCATTCTGTCCTCATTCAAAGCGGGTAACGTGGAAATTGCCTCACATCCGTTTGGTCTTCCCGACAAGTGGGTTTTTGAGAATTATCGGGAGGCTTGGGTAAAGGCCAAGATCAATGTCTACTTCTTTAACAGCTTATATCTATCCCTTTCCTCAGCAATCGTTGGCGTATTTCTTTCTGCGGGCACGGCCTTTGCACTGACGCGGATGAAGTTTAACAAATCCAGTAAATGGTTGTATCAGTTTGTTCTCATTGGCATGCTTATTCCAGGTAATGTACTGTTTATCGCCCAATATATTCTGGTTATGAAGATGGGGATTCTCGGAACCCACTGGTCGCTTTTCCTCCCTTATACGGCAGGGGCTTTGCCCATCAGTATCCTGCTGATCGCAGCCTTTATGCGGAATATTCCAAACGAGCTTGAGGAAGCGGCTATTATGGATGGGTTGAGTTCCGTCGGCTTGTTTGTTAAGATTATTATACCTATCACCGTACCGGCTTTGGTCACGGTTTTTATCATCAACTATCTCGGAAACTGGAATGAATATTTGCTTGCTAATTTCTTCTTAAGTAAGGATAGTCTGCGCACACTGCCAACAGGAATGGTTGGATTTCGTGATGCCTTCCAGACGGATTATGCCTTAATCTGCACAGGAATTGTCTACAGTGTACTGCCTGTACTTGTGTTATACGGCTTTCTTCAAGAGAAGATTATCGAAGGGCTTACGGCTGGAAGTGTCAAAGGTTAGGTTTATATGTCGGGGAAATAGACTGAAGGTGAAAAGCGGATGACGCTTCGATTTAAACTATTCGCCGCTTTTTTTACACTGATTGTCCTTCCCTTGTTTCTTTCAGGTATCGCGGCCTACTCCGTTCTATCAGGGGCAACGCAGGATAAATATTCACGACAAGCGGAGATTACGCTCCGAGCGCTTTATCAGAGTGTCGATTTTATTTTTCAAGAGATGAATAAGGTCACGGATAGCACAATTGCCAACGCGGCGGTACAAGAGGTACTGACCAAGCCAGAGAGCGACGTTACGGAGATTGATTACCTGCGGCTCAATGAGGTCCAGCGTAATTTTCGTGATCTTCTGATCAATCATCCCTCGGTCAGCTTTGCCTTTATGTATAGCTTGGAGGACGGAAGGATTATCCCCATCTATTTGAAAGATAGCTTTAAGGCTCTCCCTTTTGATGAGTTTAAGCAACAAAAGCTTTACCGAGAGGTACTCGGACGCAAGGGGCTGCCCAAATGGGTAGGCCCGTACGAGTATCCCAATCTGACAGGTAGCGATCCTGTTTTTACCCAGATTCGAGTGGTGAAGGATATCCCTACATTGAGTGACAAGGGGATTCTACTCGTTCAAATCAAGAACTCGGCTTTGGAGAAATTGTTTAGCTATTTTAGCTTCAAGCCAGAGAAATATCAGACTCGTTTCCTCATTGTCAGTTCGGAGGGTCTGGTTCTATTCGATAGCTCCTATGAAAGCCATGGCAGACGCCTGACCGAATATATGAAGGAGCCGCTACCGACCGGAAGCAGCTACCAAAGCAAGCGACTTACGTTCGCAGGTGTTGATAGTATCCTCTCCAGTATCCCCTTGACGGTTGAAGATTGGCGGCTTGTTTCGGTAGCTCCCTGGAGCTCACTTTCCCGTGATTTTAGCCTGTATGCCACGCGTGTGGGAGCGATTATCGCCATTTGCTTGCTCTGCGCTTTTATTTTCCTGCTGTTCTTTGTCAATCGGATCGCTGGAATCATCAGCCGGATTGTCCAGGTTATGCGACGAGTAGAGCAAGGCGAGTTGAATATTAAAGCAGAGGAGAGCGGCAATGATGAGCTCAAGCTGCTCGCAGTTAGTTTAAACAGCATGATCGGTCAGATCAGAGGGTTGCTAGGACGAGTGAAGCGAGAGCAGGAGCGGAAGAATCGAGCAGAGATGCGTGTGCTGCAGGCTCAGATTAAGCCACATTTTCTGTTCAACACACTGGAGTCGATTAATGTTCTGGCAGTACAGAATGAAGGACGTAAAGTAAGTCAAATGGTTCTGCGTCTGGCAAGTATCCTGCGAATTAGCATTCACGGCCCTGAGGAGATTTCCCTCCGCCAAGAGATCGAGCATTTGGTCAACTACTTAGAAATCCAACGTTTTCGTTTCGCCGATGTGTTTGAATACACGCTCGACATTCCTGAGGAGCTGCTCGGCCATATGGTACAGAAGCTGACGTTGCAGCCACTCGTCGAGAACAGCATTCAGCATGGCTTTGATGGGCTTAGTTACAAAGGGAATATCACGGTGCGAGCGGAGGAAAACCGGGGAAGACTTGTGCTAACGGTTAGCGATAATGGGATTGGAATAACAAACGAGGTGCTGGAAACATTTCAATACATGGACGGAAGCCAAGAAGAGCTGGATGGAGCACAAGAAAGATTAAATGATCCAATCCATTTTACACCTCACGCTGCCCACAACGTGTCCCCCCCACATAACCTCGAACGGCGAGGGCTGGGTGTTCGCAGTGTGGCGGATCGTATCCGGATTCAATATGGCGCGGGCTACGGGTTATTTATCTGTTCAGCGGCAGGAAGCGGCACCATCATCAAGTGCATATTACCCATGACAGAGTATCAGAAAGGTTAAGTTTTCCGCTTAAACAATTCCGATATTCAGCATTTATCCTTGAAAAAAGGAGGGTTTACATGAAGCTTAAAGCCGTACTTGCAGACGACGAACTACCGATTCTTCATAATCTGAGTAGCATACTCCCTTGGAATCTCTGGGATATTGAACTGGTTGCTCTTGCTCGAAATGGGTTGGAGGCACTGGAGGCAGTCCGGCAGCATGATCCCGATATTCTGCTAACGGATATCCGCATGCCAATCATGGATGGAATGGAGCTACTGGCTGAGGTGCGTAAACTTTCGTCACACTGTGAAATCCTGATGCTTACCGGATATCAAGAGTTTGAATATGCGCGTACCGCCCTTCAATACAAGGTCAGGGATTACATTCTCAAACCGATCGATTATGATAAGCTAGGGCAGACCGTGGAAGAAATGGCGGAAGCTATCCGTGCCCGCCGACTCGCGGAAAGACTGACTGAGGAGAAGCAAAATCGAGCAACAAGCCTAGCTTACGAGAAGATTGTCTACGATGTGCTGATGGGGCTGTCGCCTGAGAAGATGAGGTTGCCTTTGCTCGATGCGGGAGTTGCAATCGATCATCTAAGCTACGATATGATCCTTGTTGAAGTTGGGCCTGAGAGGGACAATGGAGTTGGAGCGGACGCAGGAGGGAATGGGCAGGCTCCTGCCGGATGGGATTTTGTGCTAGATGGAACATTGCGCAAGAGTCTAGCTCCCTATGCAATAAAGCCCTTACTTGTGAAGCTTGGTGAGGGGCATTGGCTTATATTGATTGATCAGTCGAAGACTGAACTCAATACTTTAGTTGGACGAGTGAACGCTAATGCATGGTTTCCTGGTTTTATGCTTGCCCTTACCCACGGATGTAAAGCGAAAGTGCAGGGAGATGTATTCCCTGAGGCGGTACCCTTCTCTGGGCTTTCCGCCGCTTTTGATCAGCTCAGACGTAAGCACGATCAACAACGTGTTCCCATGGCCCCCATCATCAATGAGGGTAGGTCTGAAGAGTCTGACGATGGTGAGGCAATGAGTCGAAGACGAGGCGAACAGCTTATTGGTAAAGCCGGAGACTACATTCGGCGCAATCTGACATCCGATATCGGGATCGAGGAGGTCGCGGGCCACTTGGGAATTAGCTGTAGCTACTTCAGTATGCTATTTAAGGCACACTTCGGTGAAACCTTCGTCGAGCATGTGACGAAGCAACGGATGGAGCGGGCGATGAATATGCTGCTGACCAGTGACCGGAGCATTACCCGAATCGGCATGCTCGTTGGTTATACGGAGCGGCGTTACTTTACGAAAGTATTTCAAAAATATGCGCATGTAACCCCATCGGAGTATCGAGAAGCCGGTAAAAGCCGATTGGGTAGCGAGTAGGAGTGAAGAAATGATCGAGCATAAGCCATTTAGCCTGGAGGAAAAGGTTGGGCAGATGTTCATGTGTGGATTCGATGGTGCAGTACCATCGGAGGGCATACGCGAGCTTATTGTGGATAAACGAATTGGCGGCATTATCTATTTTCGTCGTAATGTAGAGCATGCTGCACAGGTTGCCGATTTATCACGCGCTCTACAAGAGATTAATGGTGGGGAGCAAGCAACACCATTATTCATCGCCATTGATCAAGAGGGCGGCATGGTCTCTCGCATTGACCGGGAGATTACGCTGATACCTGGTGCCATGGCGCTGGGGGCGGCAGGTACCGTCGAGGATGTTTATCAAACCGCTGTAATCAGTGGTCGTGAACTGCGACTTCTGGGGATTAATCTAAATTTTGCACCTAGTGTGGATGTCAACAACAATCCGCTCAATCCAGTCATCGGAGTTCGCTCCTATGGTGAAGATCCAATCTCAGTGGCTGAGATGGGAGTTGCGGCTGTTCGGGGCTACGGACACGCGGGCGTAGCCGCTACCGTGAAACATTTTCCCGGTCATGGAGATACAGAATTCGATTCTCATCTGGGGCTACCGCTCATTCCACATAACGAAGAGCGATTATGGGAAGTGGAGCTATATCCCTTTATCCAGGCGATTGAAGCTGGAGTGGATGCAGTTATGACTGCACATGTGGTTTTTCCGGCCTTTGGCAACGCTGAGCTACCGGCAACCTTGGCTGCTAGCGTGGTGACAGACTTACTGCGTATCCGACTGGGATTTAACGGCGTTATCGTTACGGATTGCTTAGAGATGAAAGCGATTTCAGATGTCTATGGTATTGCAGGTGGAGCGGTCATGGCGGTCGAGGCAGGTGCAGATGTCATCCTTGTCAGTCACACCTTGGCTGAGCAACGGGCAGCGATAGAAGCCGTGACCGATGCTGTGCGAGTGGGGCGTATTCCACTACAGCAGATCGATAATTCCGTCAAACGTATCCTTGTCCTCTAGCAGTAGCGGGAGATGGAACAATTTGCTGCTGCAGGTGTCGATCTTTACGGGCAGATCGGCTGGCGAGAGGATGCCTCGAATC
>JAIMBU010000184.1 GCA_023511325.1 Gorillibacterium sp. | reverse complement strand
GCTTGAAGCTTCTCTAGTTTGCGTCCGATGCTTATTGTTAGGCTTCGCTTTTACCAACAGTTGATAGTTACACGACATTAAGCTCCACGTCGATGTTACCTCTAGTTGCTTTGGAATAGGGACAAACCTGATGAGCAGCTTCCACCAGCTCTTCAGCAACCTCTCGCTCGGCGCCAGTAATCGTTACATCCAGCTTAACCTCCAGCTTAAAGCCCCCATCCGTATCTTTTCCGATGGTGACATGTGCGACAACCTCTGTGCCTTCTACTTTTAACTTTTTGCTACGAATGACTAGATTTAAGGCACTATCAAAACAGGCGGCATACCCTGCGGCAAAAAGCTGCTCTGGATTGGTATAAGCACCGCCAGGACCACCAAGCTCTTTCGGCATTTTCACTTCAAGATTGAGAACTTGATCACTGGATTCAAGCTTGCCGTTTCTTCCACCCGTTGCCTTAACTGTTGCTGTGTATAATTTCTCCATTGTCATTTCCTCCATCATTTTTATTGTCGTCAATTAAATTGTCCATAATTTAATTTTATAAAACTTATAATACTCACTTTTATTCCACTTGTCAAATCATTGAATTCTTTTCAGTAGAAACTCACAACAAAAAGACCTCAAACGGCAGGAAGCCGATCAAGGTCTAAGGAGTTCTTAAGCCAGATAGTACATGATGAGTATAGATAAATTTATGATGTCGAATGTGGTAGCAGCTTAAGAAGCTCGCGGAATTCTCCAATCCGCATATCAGATCCATCCAACTCGCCATCCTTACTGAAACCTGCATAAGCGCAACCTACCACGAGCAGCCCGTTTTTCTTCCCTGCTTCCACATCTGACGAGCGATCACCAACCATCCAGGCATTGCTAAGGCTATACCGTTCAAGCAGCATGCGAACCAACTCAACCTTGGACTGCGTCTGATATTCTCCAGCGCTGTAGAGATTCTCGAAATATTCGGCTAAGCCTTTATGGTGAGCGACTAACTTAACATAATCCTCTAGACCATTACTCGCCACAAAGAGGCGAATCCCTAGCTCCTGCAATTTCTTAAGTGTTGCTTCAACATTTGGATAGAGTTCGCCCTCTCCACGCTCCAAGCAAGCGATTTGATGCTTGAGCAATAGTTCATCCGCTCTGCGATGTGTCTCTAGAGTTTCGTTCGGAAATACTTCATGCCATATCTCTGCAAGCAACTTGCCAAGACCTCCCAGAATTAGATGGTCTGGAGGGTTATCGCCTTTATACATTCCTTCGCGGCGCAGGTCATCGCATACCTGGTAAAATGCGGGGAGAATGATCGACTCCGTCTTAAACAGAGTCCCATCCATATCAAAGATCATAGCTTCTGGCTTACTTCTTGGCTCGGTCATTTGGGTATCTTGTCCTTTCACAGCTGTTGTCTCCTGTTTAATCGTGGCAAAAAAAACGGGGAAAGTCAACTCGCGAACCATATAAAATCAAAAGGCTATCTAAGTTCTCGATAGCCTGATGGTTTTATTGTGCATATTTGTAACTAATCATAGGATAGCATCCTCCTTTGATTAGACAGTCTGTCCACGATTTAGTTGCTTATCTTCACCAAGCCAAGCGCCCTGCTCCACCAAGCGCTGTTGAAGGAGTGTAATATCAACCTCCCGCGAGGTAGCGGATGAGCGCAAGGCGATGGCTGCAGCCGTGCCAGATGCCTGCCCCATAGCGAAGCAGTTCGGCATGACCCGAAGCGAGCCCTGAACTGCCCGATCACAGGAGGCTGCCCTTCCTGGCACCCAAAGGTTGTTGATCCCGATAGGCAGAAGCACCCGGTAAGGGACGCCATGCGACTCACCTGGCGGTAAATGGTTGAAGGTCATGCTCGCCTTACTGTCAGCCAAATGAATATCAATGTAATAAGCGTTGCGCGCAATATCATCTGAGAAGGAACGGACCTCGATAAAATCTTCCGCTGTCAGCACATAATCCCCATGAATGCGCCTAGTCTCCCGAATCCCGACCTGCTCTCCGCTCGCAACCATATGTGCTTGCTCAAAGCCTGGTACATAATGTCGGAAGAACTGAACCTGCTGCTCGGCAAGTTTGCGGCCTTCGATCGCACCGCGAGTTAGATCCTCTGCTTTGGTTCCATCGATGCCAAATACATGGCCAAAGTTAACGCCGACCAGGTAATCATTAATCCATGCCAGTCCGGAAATAGACTTTCGCCCCTCTGGCAAAGCGCCTGCGGAAATGGCCCGCTCCACGGTTTTATGGAGCTGGCCCGTGTCCCCAGTCTCCTCGACAAACTGGTTGAACCGTTGTCGATTTACATTCGCCAGCAGATAGCACATGCTGCCAGGCTGTAGCTCTCCCTGCTCGCCGCCCTTCTGAAAAGCTACTCCAGCTAGCGCCGCAATATCAGCATCACCTGTGGCATCGATTACATACTGACAGCGGATAACTGACCTCCCCGTCTTGTTGACGATGATGATCCCTTCAATAGTTCTCTTATCCTTGGAGAGAATAACATCATAAACAAACGTATGATATAACAGCGTTACCCCATTCTCCATAGCAGCTTCCTCATAAACCCGCTTTAAAACCTCAGCGTCGATCGGTACCCAATCCAATGTATGCTCGTATTCCTTGCGGTATTCGGCGTTGCAGGCTTGCTTCATTCGCTCCATCAGCTTGATGCCAACCCCGCGGATGATCGGCTTCTGTTTGTCCGTGAACGGACAGAACGCGGGAACCAGCGATACCGTTCCCATTCCACCCAGAAAGCCTCGTTGCTCAACCAGTAGCGTTCTCGCTCCATTAATGGCTGCGCTAATAGCGGCTGCAATTCCCGAAGCTCCACCCCCGACGATAACAACATCTACATCATAGGAAACAGGTAGGGTTACCGCTGGCAAAGTTACTTCACCGTGATTCATTAAAGCCCTCCTCATCTACTGCTAGTCCTCTATTATGAAGGCGATTAAATCATCTGTTTCATCCATAACAAGATAAAACACCACTAGCTAAGGAAATAACTAATGGTGCTGACCTTTCAATCAATTGACTCTAGTAAGGATTAACTTATCATGAGCCAGTGTATAAGCATTGCTGTCTGGGTCCTTGCCTGTGATCTGGAACTTGAACAGCTTGTTTCCGGCTGAACTGAAGGTCACATTACCAAAACCAATCACCTCGAAGCCCTGCGCGCTTTGATGCTGATCTTCCGGATAACCCTGCGCCGTGCCGTCAATGTACAGCTGTGCTGTCCCCCTGTCGGGATGCTTCTTGACTCTGGCGCTTACCGCGTACGTTCCGGTAGCCGGAACATTAACGGTATATTGGACCCAGTCGCCCACAGCATTGAAGCCGCTGTAGTTTAGCATACCGTTGCTTGCACCCGCTTCAGCCGAATTCGTATAGGTATCCCCAGCAGAGGTCGTTGTAGCTAGACTCTCATTCTCATAAACTAGCGGCTGCTGGGTAAGCGAAATATAGTCCGTTGCCAGGGTATAGACGCTGCTTGCAGCATTCTTCCCTGTCACCTGAAACTTGAATTGCTTCATCCCTGATGAGCTGAAGGTCACGTTGCCGAGATCAACCAGCGCATAGCCCTGGGCACTTTGATATTGATCAATCGTAGAGCCTTGGGCGACGCCGTCAATATACAATTGCGCGCTGCCTCTATCTGGATGCTTCTTGACCTGTACCTGCACCTTATACGTACCCGGATTTGCTACATTGATTGCATATTGCACCCAACCGCCGACACTGCCTGCATTGGCGTAATTCAATGCGCCATTGCTTGCGCCCGAGTCGTTGCCATTCGAATAGGTTCCTCCGGCTGAGATGGTTATCGCACTGCTCTCTGCCTCATACTTGATGGCTTCCGGTACGGCTGGCGGCAAAATAATCCCCGGAGATTGATAAGCCAGCCGGATATAATCATTTGCCAGCGTATACTGGCCACTTCCGGCATTCTTGCCTGTAATCTGGAATTTGAATTGCTTATCTCCCGCTGAGTTAAAGGCTATATTGCCGAGATTCACCTCTGTATATCCCGGAGTGGCAGAATATTGATCAATAGGAGTTCCTTGAGCAACGCCATCGATGTACAATTGGGCAATTCCTCTGTCTGGGTGCTTCTTAACCTGAATCTTGACATTGTAGGTTCCTGAGCTTGGAACATTAACCGCATATTGAACCCAGCCTCCAACAGCAGCGTTTGCATAGCTCAATGCTCCACCGCTTGCTACTGAATCATTGCCGTTTGTGAAGGTTCCTCCTGATGAAACGACTGTTGTCAGGCTTTCCGCCTCGAGCTTCAGCCCGGAATTGATAACTACGCTTCCCGAACCGCCAGAGCCGATTGCCAGATCGCTGACGATTGTTTTATTGGCCGTTTTGTCAAAGATAATCACCTTGCCAGTCGTGCTGACTTTCCCTGTGGCATTAACCGTTATGCTTGAAGGGCCTGAGCTTTGGGTGAAGGAGCTAATATTCTCATCCGCATAGAGAACCTGCAGGTCCGCATTGTTATCCTCCTGAATCCAGAAGGCTTTGCCCTTGGAGGTGTTCTCCGTCAAATTAACGGGCAGACCGGGCGACTTCAGCTGTGCTCCGGTAAACCTGCCTTTATATTGATAAGAGCTTGATCCGCTGTCATTCATCGTGATATCTTCCACCAGATACGTTTTATTGCTGTCCAGCCATCTGAGGTTAAGCGTTAGGTCGGTGGCTACCGCTGCTTCCCCAGCAGCTGTAGTGATAACAAGGGCCTTGCTCTTATCCTCCGGCGTGTACATCCAGGCATAAGGTCCAGAGGTGTCGAAATTCGGTCCGGCATACAAAGGTCTGGTCATTTCATCAGTTAACGCTTTGATCCTCGGACTTTTTCTCCAGTCATTAAACTTCTTCAGGGAACTGATTCCCGCAGCACTCCAACTGGCTGGATCTTTAGCAAATTTAATCACTCTTGCTAGCATATAAGAATAATAGTCTTCCATTTTACCGGTAGTTAAACCACCGTAATAGACAGAATTCATTGGAAGATAGCCAAAACTATTCATGCCAATCAGCAGGCTTTTATCCACATTGCCTTTGGCGGATACAAATCCGTTATCTCCAATATGCAGCAAACCCACATTTCGGTCACCCTGTGTCGGATAGATATCCACTTCACTGGTCAGCTTCATCAGAAAATCAGGGTTGCGTGAAACGACATCGTTCAAATAATTCCGCACAAGTACATTCTTGCGATATACGCTGTCGCTTGGATGTGAAGTAGAGGTAGCGACCGTATTCGGCCAAAATTCGGTCAAATCGATCATTTGATGAGAGAGATGGAGATTGGGAATCATCTCATCCTCCACCTGGCTCCGTTTAAATTCAATATTGGCGGGATCAGCCAAATCCCTGCCGACATTATGGTTATCGCCTGTCATGCTGAACCAAATGCCAAAGCGCATGCCTTGAGCAATGATTGTATCGGTTAATGCAGGTAAATTGTTTGTAAAAGACGAGCTTGCTACCGTGGTGTCTCTGGTCGTATTCCAGAAATCATCAATCATCATCATATCCATTCCAGCCTGCACGGCTTTGGGTATGGCTGTATTGCGATAATAAGCCTCCGTGCGGTTGCCCAGCCATTCCCAGTCATTGGTGGTGAAAATCGAGGTTGTATTGTGATATTTGAACCTTTTACGAAAATGCTCCTCCATCGCCATTCGCCCATCAATTATGTCGCCCTTGAACACCGTCATGTCTACGGAGATATATTCAAATTGCTCATTAGGAAACAGGACAAGCTGCATGGAGTCAGGATTCGTGGATACCTTGACATTACTTATCCCGCTCCAGGCATTAATATTGGCAAAAGGTAGGTTATCCGTTACCCCTTGAGTTTTCCAATTCATCTCAGGCTGCAGAATCCATCCATCACCAGCATCATATCGGGTTATTGCGTTTTTTCCGGCATTAGGCGCCAAGGAGCCAGAGGTACTGTTCCAGGTCATATTGGGCACGTAGTAAAGCGTATGAGCACTATCCGGAAAATTCAGTGCGATAATATCCGAATTCGTGATCGTTTTGTTTGCAGCAGAATTGTTCTTAATCACATTTGAATATTTAATTCCCGCTCTGCCATTGTAGATTTCAAGCTTTAAGGTAATGGTCAAGTTCTGTGGTGTGGTCCTTGTCAGTGGAATTTCGATCGACTTGCCCCAATTCGTACTGAACTTATTGATCTCCGTTATCGCATCCGCCCCTAATGTCCAACCGCCATCATCGGCATACAGG
>JAIMBU010000183.1 GCA_023511325.1 Gorillibacterium sp. | reverse complement strand
GTGAAGATCTGAACCATATTCTTGGGCATGGATATCCATATATCATTGCAGCAAAGCTTGGTTATGATCTGCGGACAAGCATCCTCACTTCATTAATCGGGGAGTTAGCGGCGACCGTGTTTCCGATTTGTATGTCCGCTGGAATGAAGATGCCATGAGGATGTAATTAACGCTAAGATCAAGGAGCACTGGAACAAAACCATACCGAAGCTAGTTTTGGCTGATTTCGATGCTGATTTTGACAAGATTTATAATAGCTTTGTCAAAGATATGGATAAAGTAGGCGCAAGTAAGGTGGAAAAAGTAATGTATGAACGACATTTAGCCGATCTGGAGAAGAAAGGCTTAAAGTAAGCTCAGGCAGGAAACAGAAAAGAGCGGCGAGGGCAACCGTCCGTTCTTTTCTGTTTCCATTGCAGCGGATAGCACTTATGATGGAATATAGGCTTGCAATTACACAATAAGGAGAGAAACTGAGTTGAATAACAAGCATCAGTTAAACAGCAACAGCAACAGCAGCAACAGCAACAATTATAACCACGACAGTAGTCAACCGATCAGCTTGTTCATGGGTGCTAAAGCGTATGCGCCCCTGACCGTCCTTTCCACGGCGTCTAACCATTTGTTAAAGCTGGAGGAGCCGATCCGCACTTTTCGGACCTATTTCAAACCGCGGGAATACGGTGAGCTCCTGGTCAAATTCTGGCACAGCAATGCCGCAGATTCAACTTGGTCGCTAGGAGTGGAAACAGGGGCTGGAGATTTTGGCGGTAACTGGCGAATTGAAGCCGCTAACCTCGCAGATGGAGGAGAGAAACCGAGTGGCGAAGTGGATCCGTTGTCCGTTATCCAGTTGACATTCGATGGGAAAACGGAGAGGAATGTCCGGCCTGGCGAAAGATTCTGGAGCGATGAGGCGGCATTCGTGATTCCAAACAATCATTACATCGCCTTCACCTGGGCGATTTGTGTGAATACTCCTGAGGAACAGCTCGCTTATAATGCTGAGACGCTACTGGCGAGTGCTTATGAAGCGAGCGGTAATCGTGTGGATCAATCCTCGGCTGATGGTTATACTTTGCAGGAAAACCAGATGGTTCTTCCTGCGCTGATCGCCTATGAGAAGAAGGTTGCGAAACAAATCGCCTTTCTCGGCGATTCGGTCACTCAGGGAGTAAAAACTGCGATGGATAAGTATGAGAATTGGGTTGCCCGGGTGGCCGAGGGCTTAGGAACTGATGTTGGCGTCTGGAATCTCGGCAGTGGCTGGGCCCGATCATCAGACTTAACAATTGCGCAGGAAAGCGCATGGATGCACAAGGCTATACAGTGTGATGAGTTAGTTCTCTGTCTTGGTGTGAATGACCTAGGAACCTTGAACCGCACAGGACCTGATATTATCGCTGATTTAGCAGCCATTGTCGCCACATTCAAAAGCTATAAACCAAACGGATCGGTCATCCTACTTACCCTTCCGCCGTTTCAGTTCATGGAGGAGCAGGAGATTGCTTGGCGTCACGTCAACCAGATTATCCGCGAGCAGTCGCTGCAAGGTGTTGACCGTGTATTCGATATCGCGCAGGTATTATCTCGGCCGGAACCGGAGGATAATCTGATTAAACAGGCTTATATGAGTGGGGCTGGAGATGACGCCCATCCTAATGGGTTGGCAGGAGAGGCGATTGCAGAAGCATTTCTGAAATGGTACTGATCCGTTTTCCTGCGCTGATGAGTAAATGGTCAATCTGAACACCACTACGATATTACAGAATGGTTAAAGGGACTGTCTCGCAGCCGTAGAATAGGCAGCGAGACAGTCCCTTTATTGTGTTTGGAGCAAGGTGCGAAAGGATGAGTAAGATTGTGGATAATAGCTGTAGGCTAGTTTACTTTTTTGATCCGGTCTTCGATTTTGGCAGTGATGCTGCTGCCGGCAAACTTGGTTTTAATGTATTCGATCGTAGCGTCTAGATCAACGGGACCTGCTACGCGAGTTGTACCCTTGATCAGCACGGTATAGCCGTCGCCACCAGTTGCCATAAAGTCATTGACGACTATGGTGTAGGAGGTGGCATCTACCACAGGAGTACCGTCTGCTTTTTTGATTTCGACGATTTTCTCTCCAGCAGGCTTGGTGCTATCGTAGCTGTACGTGAATCCAGATATCTGCCCGATCTTAGCGGTGGTTCCCCATTGTTGGTTGAGCAGCTCTTTGATTTGAGCGCCGGTTAACGTCATTTTGATCAGGACGTTGCCGAAGGGTTGAACACCAAAGGCATTACCATAAGTGATATTTCCTTTAAGCAGGTCATTACGGATACCTCCCGAGTTCATGAAGGCGAAATCGGTATCCATCGTATCGCGCATGCCGTCGGCAATCAAGTTGCCCAGTGCAGATTCGCCAGCAGCGCTTACGACGCGAGTGATATCTGCATCGGTTTTACCAACAGCAACGTTCATCACAGGAGCATTCTTAACCAGATAGTCTTCTACCATCTTCTTAATCTCTGGGTCAGGGATTACGCCTTCGTGTTTCACATCGACAATCTCAGCTGATTTCTTGACGATGTCTTGCGTTGCGCGATCAATGACCAGATCAATGTCGGAGAAGGCTGTACCATAAGAATAGGATTCTACGACTAGCTTGCCGTCAATTACTTTGTTCAAACCACCATGATTATGGCCGGCAAGGATAACATCGACTTCGTCGTCTACACTGTTGGCCAGATCAACGACTTCACCTGTAATCTTGTCACCGGAGCCTTCAAATGGGTCATGTGCAAGAATGACAATGGACTTGATTCCTTGAGCCTTAAGCTCTGCAACTGCCTTGTTAACTGCTACTGTCTGATCTGTGAAGGTAAGCCCCTTCACGCCAGCAGGGCTGACAATCGTTGGTGTAATGTTAGTGACAACTCCGATGAAGCCAATTTTGACTCCGCCGATTTCTTCAACAACGTAAGGATCAAGGAATAGCTCGCCTTGCTCGTTGAGCACATTTGCCACTACATAAGGAAAGTTCGCTCCGCCAAAGGTTGTTCCAGTCTTCGGATTTTTCCCGCCATAGATCAACCTTAATGCTTCGGAGGAGCCTTTATCGAATTCATGGTTACCCACTGTACCGACGGCAAAACCCAAACGGTTGAGGAATTCAATCGTTGGTTCATCTTGCAGCAGTGCGGATACAGGAGCGCTCGCTCCAACAACATCACCAGCATGAACAAGCAGTGTGTTGGGGTTTGTTGCTTTGCGTTCTCTCAGGTAAGTAGCCAGATAATCCGCTCCACCTACCGTGGAGGTGACTTTACCGGTTGCATCCTTATTGTCTTTCTTGTAATCAAGTTGGCCGTGGAAGTCATTAATACCGAGCAACTGTACAGAGATGTCTGTGATGATCGTGTTAATAACGATGGCTGCTTCTGCACGCGTAGATGTTGCTTTTGGTACAAAGCTGTTGTTTCCGCGGCCACTCATGACGCCGCGATCAACAACCAAATCGATGCTAGCCGCTGCCCAGGTGCTAACCTTAGCACCATCGGTAAAGGTGGATTTCTCGCTGGCCTGCAGAACCGCTCCAGCCTTCACATCAAGTGCTTTTTTGGCCATGACAGCCATCTGTTCACGAGTAAGCAGTTGATTTGGGGCGAAATGATCCTTACTTACGCCAGAGATCAAACCGAACTCAGAAGCTGCTGCTACAGAGCTTGCATACCAGCTAGTAGCTGGAACATCTACAAAGGAGTTACCTTTTGTTGCCTTCAAGTTTAAAGCCTTCACCAGTAAAGTTGCGAATTCGGCCCGGGTTATGTTCGAGTTTGGTTCAAATTTACCGTTTCCTTTACCGGATGCAATTCCTTTAGCAATGAGATTGCTAATGGAGGTGTAAGCCCAATGACTAGTAGGCACGTCTGTTAAGTCTTTTGCTGGGTCAGGCTCAGTTACGAGAGCCTTGCTCAGGTCAAGGGAGTAGATTCCAAAGCCCTTGTCATCCAATTTGTTGGTATAACTGATATTGGTTGTTAATTTAGCATATTTCTCAGCAAGTGGAGATGAGGTGAAGGTGACATTGGCCGCTCCAGCGATCGGAGCGATCGACCAGTTGTTATCGGCGACTGGATTGACTTCCTTCTGGGCAGTAATGTAATCCATGAGGATTTGACGATTCTCATCGGGGGAATCAATGATATATTTGCTCCCCTTAACACCAGGGAAATTACCGCCACCACTCGCCCGATAGTTATTGGTGACTACCACAAACTCTTGATTAGGATCAACAGCTTTACCTTGATAGTTAAGATTGATGATTCTGCTCGCGTTAGCATTGGCAACTGTACCATCCGTTTTGTATTTAGCGGGCTTGGTAACATCCACCTGGTAGGTGACACCATCGATGACGTCAAAATTATAGACGGCAAAGGAAGGGTCAAGCAGGGGCTGTGCTTCTTTCTTGGCTGGATCAATTTGATTGAATTTACCAGCGGACATTTCGAGCCACTCTTTAACAACGGAGCCTTTGACCAGAATGGCCTTAAGCGTATTGTCATATAAGTAGAGGTCGCCTGCACTCTTAATAGCTAGAGGGCCTTTGGCGATATCCGTATATTCTTCCACGCCATTGCGTCCTGCCTTGAAGGGAGCACCTACTGAAAGGATCGGAAGCTTGGCATATTGCGGAAGGTTCTGTTTAATGTATTTGTCTACATAGAGCTTCTGCGCAGTGGTAACGATTTGTACGGATGGATCATCCTGTACCAATGCAAAGTAGCTGTAGATTGGAGCGGTTGTGGAACCGATTGGACTAGTGGTATAAGCAATCGTAGCATCGTGGTCCGCTTGGAGTGCTGAGACGATGGCTGGGTCAGGTTCAACCGTTGACTTCTTGGCAACGGCATCGTAAATGGCACGTGTGGAGGATTGGGATGTCGCAACCGCCCATTTGCCATCCTTCTTCTCCAGAGTGAGGTCAATGAGGCCGAGATTGCTGCCACCATAACCTGCTTGCACTGCAGGAACGCCGTTAATCGTCCCCTTCACGTTGTCTACACCGGGCAATGGTTTGCCGTCCGTTCCCTTGAACAAGATATCCAGAGATTTCTCATCGGCTGCAGGGAAAATCTTATGTGTGTGGGAGAAGGTGATCGCATCAATACCTGGTACCTTGCTAAGGGGATACACAGCATCCTCAGCCTTTACATGAGCAACAGAGCTACCGTTAAAGCCGCTGTGTGCCATCACTACTACGATGTCGGCACCTGCTTTGCGCATAATGGGCACGAACTTCTCTGCTGTGTCAACGATATCGTGGGTGACAGCTTTGCCGTCGAGGTTAGATTTGTCCCATTCCGTAATTTGAGGAGCGACGAGTCCGAGCACGCCGACCTTCAACGTCTGCGTCTGGCCACTCACATCCTTGTAGGTTTTCGTTAGGATTTGGTAAGGAGTGAAGCGATTGACGTCATTATCCGGGTTGTTATCTTTGTCGTCGATATATACGTTGGCATTTATATAGGGGAAGTTAGCTTTCTTGATGATTTGGTCAAGAAAAGGAAGACCGTAATTGAATTCATGGTTTCCGAGGGTAGCTACATCGTAGTCCATCAGGTTCATCGCTTTATACACGGGATGAGTTTCATCAGACTTAGTTGGGTTTACCAATGCCTTGTACGTTCCAAGTGGAGTTCCTTGGATCAGATCCCCATTATCAACTAAGAACGTGTTTGGATTCTCTACGCGTGCAGCCTTTACCAAAGCTGCTGTGCGAGCGAGGCCGACCGTTGGAGCATCACTGCTTTTGTAATAATCGTACGACATCAGGTTCGTATGAATATCAGTCGTTTCCAGGATTCTTACCTTTAAAGCTGCGGAACTGTCTGCTGCTGAAGCAAAAACACTACCAAAAGGCATGGAAAGCAGGGTAAAGACAAGAGAAGTTGCTGCAACCTTACTAAATTGCTTTTTTAACTCGTTCTTCACGTGATAAATCACCCTCTCAACTCTAGTATATCTTTCTAGTAGGACAGTTCTATTATACCAATCCCACTATAATAAACACAAATTTGTAATCCAATATTTACAAAAGATTCAAACCTATTCGGTGATATATGATAGATAAAATAACTTTAAAAGTTATGTTTTAATGGAGTTATACTAAATAATGATCGTTTTTAATTTTGTGCAGGTGATTAATCGTGAAATTTTCCGATTTTTAATATTTATTCCATTTATCATGTTATTTATAGTTACATCATTTAATTTTAACGCAAGTTAACTTAACAATACCAATTAACGCTAAGAA
>JAIMBU010000182.1 GCA_023511325.1 Gorillibacterium sp. | reverse complement strand
GTTTGATTTCGAGCTAACAGCAGAAGACATGGATAAAATTGATTCCATGAACCAGAATCGTCGGTTTGGTTCAGATCCTGATACTTTTAATTTCTAGTTTTTTCTATAGCGACTGTTGAGGGAAAGTCTCCTTAACATGTCGCTTTTCCTTTGTGTTAAAAGCGAGAAAGTTCGTGATTTAGATCTCTTTACCCTTCAGTTGATATCAGATAATATTAAGGGAAAGTTTTATCGGACTTTATTGTAGTTAATTAGGAGGTAGAAAGAAAATTGGGAATTGAAAATTATTATCTTTTTATTATTTCCGGGTTAATTCTGAATATGACACCAGGCACTGATACATTCTACATAATGGGAAGGACAATCTCCCAAGGAAGAAGCTCAGGGTTAATTTCTGTTCTCGGAACCATCTCAGGTGCTTTCGCTCATACTTTGTTCGCTGTGCTAGGATTATCGGTGCTTTTGGCCAAATCTGCATTGGCATTTAGTATCGTTAAGTGGCTAGGAGCCGGATATCTGCTTTATTTAGGGTTTAAATCCTTGCGTGCGAAGGGAGAGAATGAAGGCAACCTGGTTCAATTAGAGAAGTCGGTACTGAAAAAGGTTTATCTGAACGGATTCTTGACCAACCTGCTGAATCCTAAGGTTGCCCTATTCTACCTTGCTTTTCTACCACAGTTTATTCGCGCTGATAATCCATATGGAGGGTTACCCTTTCTCCTGCTCGGTCTGACTTTTATAACTACCTTGACGATCTGGTATAGCCTATTGGTGCTCTTCTCGGATCTTGCTACGCGGAGGATGCGCCGGAGTAAGAATGTCTCTGTATATCTCAATAAGCTGGCGGGTGTTATCTTCATTGGGCTTGGTATCAAAGTGCTGTTATCGGTAAAGCCTGCTAACTAGGGAATGAAGGAATTGCTGTAGCAGTTAAAGCCTAGCTCCATTAAATGGAGCTATTTTTCTTGCCTGTCTTCCGCAGTGGTTAACTCCCCGACCAAGGTCTAGTGCAAGAACCGTCGTGAGTCCGTTTTGGCTAGACATGTTTTGGTCTAGAATAAAGACATGAACAAGAGATGCTAATAAAAAGGCGGTGATGAGATGAAACTGCAAGGTAAAAACGCTTTTGCGATTATTCTGATTGGTTGTGGAGCGCTCATTCTACTCGGTAAGCTTGGACCTCTACTCGGTTGGATTATGAGCCTACTCGTACCGATTGCTCTCCTCGCATTTGGTTACCTGGCAATCAAGAACGGCAAGAACTTCATTGGAGCTGTTCTGATGATTCTGGGTGCGATCATGTTATTCGGTAGATTGATGCCTTTAATTGGCCTGATCGTAGCGGTCCTGCTGATTGGATACGGAATATCAATGTTTAAGAATAAAAGGACTTACTAATCGGAGATGGAGTTGAGATCATGAGCATCTGGAATCGGATGAGGGATATTACCGTAGCAACACTAAACGACCGACTGGAACAGTCGGAAGATCCCGTCCGCTTAATTGACGGATACCTCACCTCTTTGAGGGAACAGATACGCGAATCGGAAAGACTATTTACCCAGTGCGCGTCACATGTTCAAGCGGTTCGCCAGCAGTACTTATCAGCAAGACAGATGAAGGAGAAGCGGGAAGAACAGGCCTTGCTTGCTCTGCAAGCGGGAGAAGATGAAATTGCTCGTCTCGCGCTACAGGATAAACTGCTTCAAGAAGACAAATGCTCTCAGTATGGTCCTCTATATGAGGAAGGACAGCAAACGTTAGCTGATCTTGAGCAACAGCTCAGACAGATGAAATCCGATTTCGATGAAGTGGCAGCAAGACGCAGCTATTACCAAGCAAGGATGGAATCCATCCGCTTGCAACGCAGGCTGAATGAGCGAGTTAGTGGAATTGGTGGCAACTTGGCACCACGAGCTTTTCAAAGGCTTGATGAGCGAATTTCCGATATGGAGTTGGAGTCCCGTACACTACGTGATGTCCGCCGCTCGACATCAGACTACTCCACGAGTGGATTTGGTAGCGGAATTCCCAGTGGCAAGCTGGAATACGAAATGAACAAGCTGCGTTTGAAGCTAGAGGATAAGCGTGACAAGCTAGAAGAGAAGCTAGACGAGAAAAGGATCAAACTGGAAGAGAAGCTGGATGAGAAGCTTTCAAAGTTGAACGGTGTGTATAATTCGGATCAAACATCTTAATGCTGAATAAGGAAGGCTGGGACTAACCATGAATAAACTGTACCGGTCCAGAAGGGACAAAAAGGTGGCTGGTCTATGTGGCGGGATGGCGCAGTGGCTAAATATTGACGCAACGCTCTTGCGAGTCGTCGTCATTGTAACGGCTATATTCTCCTTCGGCACTGTCTTCTTCTTCTATATTGTTGCTAGTCTGGTCATTCCAAAGGAGCCCATAACGGACCCTCCCTTCTATAACAACAGTTATGGAGCTGGAAGCCAACCTCATTATGGGGGCTATGGTAACGGACAGCAAGGACAATCGCCCTATGGTAGCAACATGCACCGGGGGAATGTAAGCGAAGCCCCAAAACCTAAAGCCGAACCATCACGTGATGAGCTAGACGAGATGATGAAGGAAGTTGAGAAGAAGGCTCTGCGTAAGGAAATTGATGGTCTTCGTGAGAAATTATCCAAATATGAAAAGGGAGATGTTTAAAATGGGAGTATTCTCAAGATTAAAAGATATGACACGCGCATCAATCAATGAAGTTCTCGATAAAGTAGAAGATCCAATCGTGATGCTGAATCAATATCTGCGTGATATGGAAGAAGAAATCGCCCAAGCGGAAGTAACGGTAGCCAAACAAATTGCCAGTGAACGTAAACTTCAGCAACAATTGAAGGAAGCGGAGAAACTCGTCGCTGATCGGGAAGCTCAAGCCTTGAATGCAATGAGAAATGACCAGGAAGCCTCTGCACGCCAAGCACTGGAAGAAAAGATCTACTACGAGCAAAAAGTGATCGATTACACGGGATTGCATGCTTCGGCGAAGGTTCAAGCTGATGACATTCTCAAACAGCTTCATGAGATGAAGGATGAATTCTACAAAATGCGCAACAAGCGCAACGAATTGATCTCTCGTGCTCAATTGGCCAATGCCAAGAAGCAAATGGCTCAAGTAACGAGCAGTGTTACCTTGGGTGGAGGCAATGCTTCCCGCGGCTTCCAACGCATGGAAGAGAAGATCGTGGAGCTGGAAGTTCAAGCTGAAGTGGCTCGCATGCCCTATACGCCCTCCGGTGTTTCGTCTAGCATCCCTGTAACACCAGCAGATGCTGTCAAACGGGAACGTGTAGAAGAACAATTGCTTAAGCTGAAAGAAAAACTCGGAACGAAATCCGATCAAGAAGTACTATAGAATAAAATAAGGCTTTAACGGCCTAAGGCATTATGATATGCTGATGCGGATAGCCATAGGGCGGAACTTAAGCCTCTATGGCTTTTGGCCGGAAAGTGACTTACAAATTAGGCAGGGGTTCCCTCGGCAGGAGGTGCGATATGGAGCAACCCAATAAGCACAGTCAGAAGAATACGTATCTTGTCCTGAGCGTAGCGGGCTTATTTATATTGTTCGACCACTTCATCGGTGTGTGGAAGCTGATCGCCCTTCTGCTTGCTATATATGGTATTTACCTCATTCGTTCGGATAACGAGAAGAAGGGGTACTTTTTAGTGATTGCTGCCGCTTTCTTTCTAGCTGGAGGACCTTTTGCTATTATCGTATGTGTTGTGCTGATTTCTCTTGGACTATTCTATCGAAGTTCGAAGCAACTTCATCATAATGTAGATTATTCTCAGCGGGAGAGCTTTATTGGCAGCATCCGCTATGATACAGAACCATGGGTACTGCGCGATATGTCCCTCTGGCATGCGGTTGGTGAGATGCGTTTTGATTTCTCACTTGCGATTCCAGAAGCGAAGGAAGTGACCGTCATCCTTCAGGGAATGGTTGGAAGCTTGCATATCATCATACCTGAGGATATGGCTGTATCGATTGAGGGAACGGTGTATGCAGGGGTATTAAATGTGATTGGTTCAAAACGAGAGGGTCTTAGCAACAAAGTGGTCTGGCAATCTCCTCAATACGATCAGGCAGAGATGAAAGTGAAACTTATCGCTTCTTATCTCGTAGGAGAAGTAAGCATTAAGACGATATAACGACGGATTACGATGATCGTGGAGGAAGGAGCAGCGGCATTCAAGCGGCGCTCTTTTCTCTGAATAAGCTGGAAAGGAGGAGGACTCATGAGCAAACGATTGACGGGTATGGTATGGCGAAGCATGGCCGAATCGCTTCTGGTCAGTTTCCTTCTTTTCGGCGTGATCATTTATTTTCTGCATACATATGGCTATGTCAAAACATTTGATTCGTGGCAAGAGGGAGTCAAAATCAGCTTGATGCTGCTAGGCTCGGTATTCATCATTGGGCTGTTCTATGGATATTGGAATGGTACGCGCACAGCACGACGACTTGAGCAATTGGGGGACACCATGCTTTCTCTTGAGAAGGGAAATTTATCTCGTTCCGTTCCTCCCATGGGTGCAGATGAAATCGGACAGCTAGGCGAGCAACTCAATCGAATCGGCAAAAAATGGGAGGAGCAGGTCTCCTCACTGCAACGGTTGTCTAACAACAATGCTCAGTTAGCAGAGAAGGCGCGTTATTCAGCGATCATGGAGGAACGGCAACGGTTGGCCCGAGATCTGCATGACGCGGTGAGTCAGCAACTGTTCGCTATCTCGATGACAGCTACAGCAGTGGGGCGAACCTTCTCTAAAGATATTGATAAAGCTTCGCGACAAATCCACCTCATCGAGGAGATGGCATCTGTCGCCCAATCAGAGATGAGAGCGCTCCTGCTTCATCTGCGTCCGGTTCATCTCGAAGGCAAACGACTCGCTCAAGGGCTACGTGATCTGATCAAAGAGCTTCAGACCAAGGTGCAGGTGGATATCACCCTAGAGATGAATGAAGACCTGCAACTGCAAAAAGGGATTGAGGACCATTTGTTCCGCATTGTTCAGGAGGCTTTATCGAATGCACTTCGGCATTCTAAGGCAGCAAAGCTTGAAATCCGCCTGTTGGTTTCGGAAGATAGTATTCGGCTTACAGTACGTGATAATGGAGTTGGTTTTGTCCTAGATGAGAAGAAACATGCATCTTATGGGCTTGTATCGATCCGCGAACGGGTTAACGAGTTGGGTGGCTTCTTAAACATTGTGACAGCTCCTGGAATGGGAACAAAGATGGAGATTCGCATTCCACTTACGATGGAAACCAAGGGGGAAGAAACAAGTGGATAACGCCATATCAGGCTATGATGATAATTTGGAAGAAATGCCAATCAAGGTGCTGCTGGTTGACGATCACGAGATGGTCCGGATCGGCCTCGCCGCTGTACTCAGTACCGAGGACGGCATTGAAGTAATTGGGGAAGCCAGTAATGGTAATGATGGAATTCGTCTAGCAAGGGAATATAAGCCGGACGTCGTTCTGATGGATCTGGTGATGGATGGGATGAACGGAATCGAGGCGACACGCCAGGTGATCAGCATCTGCCCGGATTGTAAGGTGATTGTGCTTACCAGCTATCTGGATGATGAGATGATGTACCCCGTTATTGAAGCGGGTGCTTTCAGTTACCTGTTGAAGACCTCGCGGGCAACCGAGATTGCCGATGCCATTCGCTCCGCAGCCAAGGGAAGACCGATCATTGAGGCTCAGGTTGCTTCCAAAATGATGAACCGCTTCCGACAACCCAAGCGTGCAGCAGCGCCACATGATGAGCTAACGGATCGCGAGATGGAGGTCTTGCGGCTAATCGCATCGGGGAAATCCAATCAAGAGATTGCAGACGAACTTTTTATCGGGATCAAGACAGTGAAATTCCATGTGACGAATATTCTCGCTAAGCTAGGTGTGGATGATCGGACCCAAGCAGCGATTTATGCGATCAAGCAGGGATTGATGGAGGATTAGATATCTCCATCTCCGTGCACATCAGATTAGTCGTAGTTGGGACATTTCCGCGCTTACGTTCATCCAACTTCAAAATTAAAAGCCCTTATCAGATACTCGTGATAGGGGCTTTCATGATAACTAAAGCTATCCACTTAATTGTGACGAATATAGGAATAAACCAAGATAAAGACACCAATCGCTAGTAAGAATCCGATTCCACGTGTGGAAAGTATTTGGGCGAAGTTGATCGTATACCCAATGCCAATATATTTTTCAACAAAAAAACGTGGATCATCGCGATTATAATAAAGTCCACCTAAATAC
>JAIMBU010000181.1 GCA_023511325.1 Gorillibacterium sp. | reverse complement strand
GATCGAGCTAGACGAGAAGCGCACGAATCTGAGCTATACAGTTATGCGGATTAGCGGTGCGGTACAAGTACTTGAGGAATTGGTCGCCAAAGAAGAAGAGTCCGTAGAAGCCTAATACGTGGTGATAAAGGCTGGAAATGGTCTGGAGTGGATTCCGATCGCACCAACGTTTCTTCACTCCACTCCGACCAGTTTCACTCAGTTTTCGCCACACTTTCTAAACAAGGGGAGTGGGATTGTGCCAAACGATATGAAACGGATGAATTATTTCAACGGACTTTTATTAAAGGAAGAGGACTTAACGCTGGATCAGCAACACCACAAACGTGTACAACGCCTTCATAACCGTTATTTTCATGATTGGGGAATCGTCTACGGCCTTGAAGTTAGTGAGATTGTTGGCCAGACAAAGGTAGAGGTTTCTCCAGGCCTAGCGTTAAATCGAGTCAAAGACCTGGATAATAATGAGGATATCAGCCAAGAAATTTTGGTTAGTAGCAATCACCCAAATCGAGTGTTGGATTTAGCTGGCTATAGTACCTCCGACCAGATTTATATTACAGTCAGCTACAAAGAAGTATTAGCCGACCCGGACCTTCTCAAAGGCGGAGGTAAAGAAATTCATGTGTGGGAGATTTCGGATATCAAGGCAAGCTCTTCAAAACCTAAAGATGCATGTGTCGATATCTTGTTGGCGCGGGTAACGCTCAAACATGATCAGGCTGGAAACATAACGATCGAAAAGGTTAATTACACGGATATAGATGGAAGCCAGCTTATTACCAAAGCCGTTGGCGGTACAACGCTTAAAGCGAAAAAAATCATTATCGGTTCGACGGAGGATTCATCTTTACCTTATTTTAGCGGAACTGATGAGGCAACTGGTGTCGAGGGGAAGAAACTAATTGTTCATGCACCAATGACGGAATTTACAGGATCTTTAAGAAGTGGACCCATTAATACGTATGGAAATGTAGATGTTAATGGTGTGCTGACGGTTACAACGGGTAGCAAGCAAGCATTGAAGGTCAACGCCTCCGGGGACGTAAATATCTCCGGTGCAGCCACTGTAATTGGCCCGCTATCGGCCAAGGGTGGTCTTGAGGTAAGTGGTGGAACGGCAACTCTTGATGTTCAACAAGTCGTCGTGACAGGCAATATGGTAACGGTTAATAAGAGCACCAGTGAAAAGAATAATAGCGGCTTCGAGGTATGTCGGAAGGATAACTCCAGCGCCAAGCTTGTCTGGGATGAAATCGATAAGTCATGGAAGATCGGAACGGACATAAACGTCAACGATCCAGAAAGTGGAATGCATCAGGTTGCTTATGGGGCTGATTGGGAAAAACTGCATAATGGTTCCAATGTTGACAGTCTGCATAAGCATAGTGAACTTCATTCCACTGAAGGTGATCCGGTACTTAGCGCAGATCAATACGGAGATATCGTGATTGAGAATTCATTGACGGTCTCTGGAAGCTTATTATCGAAGAGTGGAGGCTTGGAGGTTCTTCGGGGAGAAACCCTGCCCAATGCCAAGATTGCCTGGAACGAGGAAGCGAAGAAATGGCAAATTGGCACAGTAAACGGGGATATGACAGATATCCCGGATGGGAAACAATGGGAGGAGCTGACTGGCGGGGAGAAAAATGCAGATGCATTGCATACCCATAGACAATTCCATAACGATGATAAAAGTAAATTGGCTCTGGAAATAGGTGCGGATGGGAATGTAAATATTCCACATGAGCTTATGATTGGCGAAACCCTTACTGTGAATAAGCTGATTGTAAGGGAAGAAGAAATCGTCATTAAGAAAGTGGAGCAAGAGGTCACGAACAGCTACCTTACGGTCAACAAGGCTGATGATGCTTCACTCAATACCAAGGGCGGTTTGGATGTTTACCGGGGGAGCGGCAATCCCCATGCGCGCTTGGAATGGAATGATACAGAAAAAAAATGGAAGATCGGGATTGAAGGAAGCCTGTCTGACATTCCATATGGAGGCAAGTGGGATGCTCTGACCAACGGATCGGTTTCAGATCAAGCCCATAAGCACAGTACGCTTAGCACTTCATCCGGCGGTAGCGCTTTAGCTGCCAATGATCAGGGAAATCTACTCGCTACCGGGAACCTAGAGGTCAATGGCACCCTGCAAATCAACAGCAGTACCAATCTGAAAGCAAATTTGAATGTGGGCGGATCAGCTACGATTGAGGGCGATTTGACTGTAAAGGGCAGGACCACTTATGTCAACAAGGAGGATCTGGTCGTCCGTAGCAATAAAATTGAGCTGAATAAATTTGAAGGCGATAGCTCGGCATTAAAGCAAAGTAGCATTGAGGTTTACCGGGGCAAGTCCATTCCAAGCGCCCGGCTCGTGTGGGACGAGAATAGCAGCAGGTGGAAGCTTGGGTTGGGAGACGAGCTCTCCGATATCGCCTATGGGAGCAATTGGGATGCATTGACCAAAGGCGTCACAACAGATGCGGACGGCTTGCATAAACATAGCTCGTTAAGTTCCAGCGACGGTAACATGGCGATGCAAGTAAATACGGATGGGAACATAGAGATCACAGATGATGCTGAAATTAAGGGAACACTTACCGTAAATAATGGTGCCGATGTAATCGGTGGACTTGCGGTCAACGGTACAGTAACGGTAGATGGAAACCTGATCGTCAAGGGTACCACCACGACGGTCGAGAGAGAAGATCTTGTCATCACCAATAATATCATTGAGATTAACAAGTTTGATGGTGACGTCTCTAATGTTGACGAAAGTGGTATTGAAGTTTATCGGGGAGAAAGCCAACCAAGCGCAAGAATCATTTGGGATGAAAGTGAGCGGAAGTGGAAGGTAGGTATCGGTAGTTCTCTGGAGAATATCGCAAGTGGCAGTTCATGGGAAAAGTTAACGCTGGGGACCAATGCGGATTCGTTGCATATTCACAGCCAGATCTATAATCCCCAAAGCGATGTTCTAGCAATGAGTGCAAGTGCTGAAGGAGATATCGATGTCCATCATGACCTGACAGTCGGGAGCAGCCTAACGGTTGCTGGAGACCTTGATGTTCGAGGTGCCTCGGCAAATATCAATACAAATGAGCTGATTATAGGAAGCCCACAGATCACGCTTAACAAAAGTGATCATGACATGGCTTCAGCCGCGGGTGGGGGGCTGGAAATATACCGTGGAATCGACCAGCCTGTTGCCCAGCTTCTCTGGGATGAGGAAAAGGATCAGTGGAAGATAGGGACTTTAACGGAAATCCCGGCATTCACTGTGGATAAGGATGGTAATGTCAATGCCTCCGGTGCGCTGCAGGCGTTAAGTGCAGATATTCACGGCGCCCTTACGGCTTCCAGTGCTGCCATAACAGGTACCTTGACAGTGGGCGATGGATTAGAAATACTGCAGGGAAACAAAACGACGGCGCTAATTAAATGGGTGAACGACTGTTGGAAGCTGGGAACAGCAGATAAAACGGTAGTCACCTTAACTCGTGACGGTTTTATGGGCGTAGGCACGGATAATCCTACTGCAGCATTGGATGTAGTGGGAAAAGCCTTATTCAGAGAGACAGAAATTGCTGGTACAGCATTGTTCTCAGGGAACATAATCGCCCGCAAAGAAGCGACATTTGAAGGGATAACATCCTTTGCCAATGACCTAAACTCGCAGAATGTTATTGTAAATAAAAAAGTTACAGTTAAAGGCAGTCTGGTTGCAGCAAATGGACTTGAAGCGTCTCGCGGTCAAAATGAAAAAGGATTAGACCTACCTAATGCTAAAATTGTCTGGAATAACGATAAGAAAGCATGGTTTTATGGGGATGGAGTTACTCAATTCGAGCTTGGTGTAGGCAAAGAGGCCCAAAAGCAAAACAAGCTTTATAACGAGCTACTAGATGCTACTGCCATCAGTGCCGACGTAGAAGGGAATGTTGGGATTGGTACCAATGTTCCACTGGCATTATTGGATGTCAAAATCATTGGCGGCCTCACAGCGTTTAGCGTGACAAAGGACGGAAATGTTGGTGTTGGAACCTTTAATCCTAAATCAAAGCTTGATGTACAGGGTGATGCATCCGTTACAGGGGTACTGACAGCAGGAACATTGACAGCAGTCAATGCCACGATATCCAAGGATCTGACCGTGTCTGGAAATCTAACTGTGAACGGCGACATGGTAACGATCAACACAGCAACGCTGGAAGTGGAGGATAATATTGTTCGGGTCAACAAGTATCCGTCCCAGGCTTCGCCACTTGAGGTAGACGGAGGCTTGGAGGTATTCCGGGGCGGGACTGCACGTCCTGCACAGCTGCTGTGGAATGAGACAACCGACCAATGGATGGCCGGAGTCGCAGATGACTTAAAGGTCATTGAGTTTAAAGGACATACCCACCCAGAATTTGCGGATATTACTGGGGCAATGACGATCCAGTCAGGTAATGTGGGAATTGGTACTCCTACCCCTACAGCCAAGCTGGATGTAAACGGAAATGCAATTATCAAAGGAAAAGTGACTGCAATCGACGGGGAAATCAGCAACAAGCTGACAGCGAGTGATGCCACGATTAGTAATGCGTTGGCAGCGAAGAGCGCAGTCATTAGCACCACATTGACGGCGAGTGATGCCACGATTAGCAATGCGTTGACAGCGAAGAGCGCAGTCATTAGCACCACATTGACGGCGAGTGATGCCACGATCAGCAATGTGTTGACAGCTAAAGACGCTGAAATTACTGGGAGTTTAACGGTAAACCAAGGAATTGAGGTCAGTAGAGGCACGAACCCGAAAGCCCAAATTTTCTGGGACGAGGTCAATGACGTATGGCAGGCTGGTGTCGCAGGCAATTTGAAGAATCTTGTCAACAGCGAACATACCCACCAGGAACTCACTGATTTGGCTGATATTTTGAAAATAGCCTCTGGAAATATCGGAATTGGTACACTTTCTCCAACAGCCAAGTTGGATGTTAATGGAGACGCCGCTGTCAAAGGAAAGTTGATTGTTAATGATGTAGCTATTAATAATTCCTTAACTGCCAAAAGCGCAACTTTTAGTACTACATTAGCTGCGAATAGTGCAACCATTAGTACCTCATTGACAGCCAACAGTGCTACGATTAGTACCTTATTGTCGGCCAGTAGTGCAGCGATTAGTACTACATTGACTGCGAATAGTGTAGTCATTAGTACCACATTGACGACGAGTGATGCCATAGTAAGCAATACATTGACTGCCAACAGTGCAGATATCAAAGGAAGCCTGGCTGTTAGTAAAGGAATTGAGCTCAACAGAGGAACGAAGCCAAAAGCACAAGTCTTCTGGAATGAGACCCAAGCAGAATGGCAGGTTGGCGTTGTAGACCAAATGAAGAATCTCGCCTATAGCGACCACACCCACCAAGAGCTTACAAATCTAAGCAGTGTCATGAAAGTAGCTGCTGGGAAAATTGGAATTGGGACTATTGCTCCTCCAGTAGCCATGCTGGACGTTAACGGAGATGCGATTGTCACAGGGAAATTAACCGCAATTGACGCAGCAATCAGTGGAAGCTTGACTGTGAGTCAAGGAATAAAGGTTAGCAGAGGAGCAGATCCGAGTGCCCAGATTTTTTGGGACGAGACCAATGACGCATGGCAGGTTGGCGTTGAAGGTAATATGCAGAATCTCGCTTACAGCGACCATAAACACGATGAGCTTTCCGCTTTAACAGATGCTATAACCGTAGACGTTAGCAAGAATGTTGGGATTGGTAAAACAGCAGAAGCTGGTTATAAGTTAGATATAGAGGGGAACCTGAGAGCCTTTAATTACTCGCAAACATCATCGAGAAGCTATAAAGACAATATTGCAAATCTTCCTGTTAAGAGAGCTTTGGAATTACTAAACAAACTAAAACCGGTTACCTTCAATTACAAAGCAGATCAAGCGAAGAGAAAAAATATTGGCTTTATTGCTGAGGAGGTCCCTGATGTTTTTGCAACTTCCGATCATAAGTCAGTTGTTTTGATGGACATCATCGGAGTATTGACAACAGTTGTGCAAAAACAACAAAAAGAAACGCTGGATATGCAGAAGCAGGTAAAAGCCTTACATGAGCAAGTAGCAGCATTAGCTGGCGCATGATTGGATGTCAAATGTTCGGCGGGTTGTAGTTATGAACCTGCAAGTCTCTTATGTGTCGAAAATTGTGTATAGTCACTTTAAGAGATTGCGAAACTCGTAATAAAATCGAATTGTAAGTGGTTGTTCGTGTGAATCAATTCTTATGTGAGCTCCTGTGGTCATA
>JAIMBU010000180.1 GCA_023511325.1 Gorillibacterium sp. | reverse complement strand
CCCTAACCCTTAATAGAAAAGGTTAAAGATGCCTCTTGATTATTATGCTCTCAAGGGAACGTCATCTCTAACACCTCCCTATCTCCCGTAGGTAAAAGCAGTGCTGTTGGAGCAGGCAGGTCTCCTGGCTTCGGAATCTTTGCTAGCAGCGGCCTTCCCAGTCCTAAGACCAGTGGCATCAAAAAGCTGCAGCTCCTCCGTTTCAGTGGCGGGACCGCGCCGGTTTTTCACCGGACTTCCCTTTTAAGCACCGACTTTAGGGGTCGGTACACCTACTCCCGTGCTATTTAATTGTGGGTGGTTCAGCAAAACAACTATAATTCATCGCGGAAACATATGCAATTACTAATTTTTCACCATAGATTGACGACTTGGACTGGAACTATTAAAATTATTAGTAACGATAGCGATGGAGCTCGCCTTAAACGCCAACATGGCTGTTGACTCCTACCAGTAACCGTATACTGGTAGGAGTCTGTTTGTGTATAGGCAGTGGTGCTTGACGGGGAAACTGAAGTCATGTAAAGGAGTCTTTTTAGATGAATAAAATGAAAGACAAATGGACCTTATATTCAGAAAGATGGCTGCAGGTTAGCATTCTTGGTTATATGATCAAGTGGATTATTCTCGGAAGCGCTGTAGGTGTCCTGATCGGAACTGCCTCGGCTTTCTTTCTAACGAGCTTGAGTAAGGTGACTGATCTGCGCCTGCAGAATCCCTGGCTGCTGTTTTTACTTCCCCTAGGTGGGGCTCTGGTAAGCTTTCTCTATCTGAAGGTGGGTAAAAACAGTAGCAAAGGCAATAATCTGATCATCGAACAGGTTCATCAGGACAACGATGTCATTCCCTTGCGAATGGCGCCACTAGTGCTTTTCGGCACATTAATCACCCATCTCTTTGGTGGTTCTGCCGGACGGGAAGGCACAGCCGTGCAAATGGGCGGAAGCTTGGCGGACTGGCTAGGGAGACTACTGAAGGTTAATTCGATCGATCGCAAGCTGCTGCTCATCTGTGGTATCAGCGGTGGGTTTGGCTCCATATTTGGCACACCTCTAGCGGGGGCCATTTTTGGCCTTGAGGTGCTTGCCATTGGCTTAATCCGTCACGAGGCGCTTTTCCCTGCCTTTGTCGCAAGCTTTGTCGGCAACCTGGTGACCACCTCATTCTGGAAAGTCGAACATATTCATTACCATATCGGTACAGTGCCTGCCTTATCTGTTCTTGTTTTGCTAAAGGTTATCCTCGCTTCTGTCTTATTCGGCTTTGCTAGCTTATTTTTTAGTGAATTGACGCATTTTCTCAAAAAAACATATACTCGCCTGTTTAAGAATCCCATGGTGAAAAGTGCTGTTGGTGGATGCGTTGTTATTATTCTTGTCTATGTAATTGGCTCAAGAGAGTACTTAGGTCTTGGCACCAATCTCATTGCCGATTCGTTTGAGGATGGATTATTATCTCCCTTCGCTTTTCTCTGGAAACTCCTCTTCACTTCACTAACCTTAGGCGCTGGCTTTCAAGGTGGTGAAGTTACCCCTTTGTTTGCAATTGGGGCATCGCTTGGCAACATGCTAGCTCATTTTCTCGGTCTTTATGCTCCTTTTCTAGCTGCCTTGGGTTTTATTGCTGTATTCTGCGGCGCTGCGAATACACCGATCGCTTGCTTTATTATGGGAATCGAGCTTTTTGGCTCAAGTGGTGCTATCTATATGTTCATCGCTTGTCTGATTAGCTATTTGATATCCGGCCACACGGGAATCTATACCTCCCAGCAGATTGGCATTCCCAAAATGCGTATGGGCAAGTTTACCGAAGGGATGACGCTGGCGGAGGCAAAGGAACAGAGAACACGGACACGTAACCGACGAAAAATGAACGAATAGCAATGCTTATTCCTTCATCCTGCGAATGCCCCATATACAAGCGCCCAGGGTTAGGAAAAAAAACAAAATTAACATTATATAGGAAGACGCTTTCACCGTTTCTCCCATCTCGATAGTAAACGTTGGCCAACAAGCGCTGAGAAAAGGAGAACGGACATAGTTGCTTCCTTCCACAAAAAATATGTTTGTTATACCTACTATAATGGCAATAACAATGGGAAACAGCATGTTTCTACTCCAGAGAGCGATAGCCATAAAGAAAGGAACCAACAGACATTGAAATAACGTTGACAAGCCGTAAATCTGGATCTGCATAAGGAAAAAATCAAACGTTAATGAATCAGCGTTCACCAAATACCCAATGCCAAATAAAGCGACCAGTTGAAAGACATACATAAAAAGGATCAAAACAAATACAATTGCCAGCTTTGAAAAAAGGATTTTTACCCGTGAATATGGATAAGTGAGCAAGACACTGACTGTCCGCTCTGAGTATTCACGGACAATAAAATAGCTGGCCAACAAGGAAAGAAAGAGCACATAGAAAAAAGTGAACATCAGGGACTCAACCATGTGGGAATCCTCCTGCAAGGTCTTTCCTGTCTGCTCAAAAGAAGCTAGCAAGGGGATAGCGACTCCTCCGGCAGCGGCAACCCACCAAATGTATGTACGTTTGGCTTTAAGAAACTCGCTGTGGATCAAGATTAGCATATCCATTCCCTCCAGTCAGCCTGATGAAATAGTCCTCTAATGAATCCGTTTGCATTCTTAATTCCTTAACGGCTACATTCTGACTAACCAGTAATCGGTTAATCTTCTCTGGTTCATGGTGTAGCTCGTATAGCCGGATGACTCCTTGTTCCCAAACCACGTAATCCGAAATCCCCAACTCACTTTCCAATAAGTAGATCGCTTTCTTATCATTATCTACCTGTAGCTGCAGGTAAGCGCGATTCTTCTCCTGCAAGGCACTTCTATCCATTTGCTCCAACAGCCTTCCATGATCAATAATCCCAATGACGTTGCAGAGCTGCTGAATCTCGCCAAGGATATGGCTGGATATGAGAATCGCTACCTCACGCTTCTGGCATAGCTCCATAAATAATTGCCGAGTTTCCCGGATGCCTAAGGGATCTAAACCGTTAGTTGGTTCATCTAGAATGAGCAGCTCCGGTTGGTGCATTAAGGCTCTTGCCAAACCTAATCGCTGCTTCATCCCGAGGGAAAACCCCTTTACCTTCTGATGGCGCACCTCCCAAATGCCAACAGATCGCAGGAAGTCCTCAATCTCCTCCTTCCTCGTCCAGCCAATCAGTCTCCGGTGTTGCTCCAGATTCTCCATTGCCGTCAGATTGGAGTAAAATCCGGGATTCTCAATAATCGAGCCAATCTTTCGATACAGTTGAGTAGAGCTTTTCCCAATGGTCTGCCCGAACAGCTCAACCGTTCCAGAATCAGCGGTAAGCAGACCAAGAATCATCCGCATGGTGGTCGTTTTTCCCGCGCCATTCTGTCCGAGAAACCCATAAATCTGTCCTCTCCTCACGGTCAAATCCAAATGATCGACCACAACTTTACCTTTGTAGCTTTTGGTCAATTGGTGCGTCTTTAATACGTTATCCACTTTTTTTCTTCCCTCCCAGACCGATAAATTACTCCACAAAGTGAGATCTCTCTTCAGTACTAAAGCCTAAGACTTTTGCATCCTAAAGCACACAAAAGGATCATGCTGATAATTCTAGAGCATAATCCTTGCCTCATTCTTGCCTGTTTCTTACTTATTTCTTAACTCGCTCGTGGAAGGGAAAACGAGAAAATTGTTTTCTTAAAGGGATCGCTTTGTACGGAGACCGCTCCACCTTGCAGCTCGACTAGCTTTTTTACAATCGTCAGACCTATACCTGTGCCTTGATAGTGCTGATTTCTTGATTTCTCCAACGTATAAAGCCGTTCAAAAATATCCGCTTGCTGCTCATGTGGAATCCCTCTGCCATTGTCCCATAGCTCTACCCATACCTTATCAGGCTCCGCATGGATATGAATGCCAATTTCGTTCCCATCTCCACCATACTTCAGGCTGTTGGACAGTAAATTAGTTAGTACTCGTACAACGGCATCCTCATCTGCCCAAGCCATAATATCATGTTCAGTCAAATCAAGAATCGGTGTCAGCCTCAAGTCAGATATTTCCCGATAATGCAGCAAGAAGGTCTGGCGAATTAATTCCGAGAGGTTCACCTTTTTTATCACCAACAGATCATCGCCTGCCTCCAGCTTGGCTAATTGAAAGAAATCCTCTAGCAATCGATGGAGGGAACGACACTTTTTGCTGACAATGGCTAAATGTGCTGCCCGCTGCTCCACACTTAGCGAAGCTTCCGATTCCAACGCTTCCACATACCCCATAATGGAAGTAAGCGGCGTACGCAGATCGTGGGACATATTGGAGATAAGCTGCTTTCTTGTCAAGTCATTGGTCACATTCTGCTCCTGCACTTGCCGCAGGCGCAAGAGTACGTTCTCTATTTCCTCATACAATTCACGTAAAACAGGCTGTGATGAGACCAAGCGGATCCGATCGGAGCGATCTCCCAGACGCATGTTCTGGAGGGTAACGGTCAGTTTCCGCAAGCGTTGCTGCATAACCAAAAGTACAGCGGCAAGTCCTAAAGCGATGAAAATAACAACATAAAAGATCATCGAAAATCCCCCAACCTGTAGCCTATTCCCCAAACCGTTTCCACATAGCGGGGATGAGAGGGATCATCTTCAATCTTGATACGCAGCCGTCTTATGTGAACGGTAACCGTATTATCATCTGTTTCGTAGTTCTCCCCCCAAACAGAGTCAAACAACTGCGCTTTGGTAAAGATCTTCTTCGGGTAGCTAAAGAATGTTTTTAGCAGTAGAAATTCCTTAGCTGTAGCGCTAACGGAACTCCCACCTTTGGTGATGGTCCCGTTCTCAGGGTCAAGAATGATATCTCCATATTGCATAGCCTGCTGCACAGGCTCAGCTAAATAAAAGGAGCGACGAAGAGCGGCCTTGGTGCGAGCCACCAACTCGCGAACAGAGAAGGGCTTTTCCATATAATCATCGGCTCCCAGACCGAGACCGATAATCTTATCTGTCTCCTCTCGCTTGGCAGAGAGGATCAGGATGGGCATGCGGCTTTTGGCTCTGATATGACGCATCACTTCAAAACCATCGATAATAGGAAGCATCAGATCGAGAATAACCATGTGGATTAAATTTCCTTGTAATCGCTCAAGTGCCTCTTGACCATTGAATGCTTGCAGCACTTGATAGTTTTCTTTGCGTAAATAAGAACAGATAAGCTCATTTATTTCCACGTCGTCCTCGACGACAAGCAGCCGAATCGATTCCAAGCTCATTCCCCTTTTTCGTTAATGGTTACCGCCATTCTGATCAAGCAACGGCCATTTGTCAACCATTTAGTTAAAATTATCCAGATGATATTTGCATTCTAAGGCGTAAAAGTGTATCATGTAAAAGTAGGATACTTACTAATCGGAGGTTGATAACATTATGTCAGTTGAACTCTATTCTGCACTTAAGGAAAGACGTTCCATTTACGGCATCAGCAAGGAATCTGATGTATCCAGTGAACGAATTGTGGAGATTGTTAATGAAGCTGTCAAGCATACCCCTTCAGCCTTCAACTCACAAAGTGCTCGTGTCGTTGTTCTGCTCGGTGAACAGCACGATAAGCTGTGGGAGATTACGAAAGAAACGCTGAAAGCCATCGTGCCAGCAGAGCAGTTCCCTTCAACCGAACAGAAGCTCGGAAGCTTTCAAGCCGGATTAGGCACAGTCTTGTTCTTCGAAGACAATAGCATCGTCACTCATCTACAAGAGCAATTCCCGCTTTATCAAGATAATTTCCCGGTTTGGTCGCAGCAATCCTCCGGCATGCTCCAGTATGTGATCTGGACAGCATTCGCTGCTGAAGGACTCGGCGCTTCCCTCCAGCACTATAGTGAGCTAATCGACGAGAAAGTAAAGGCAACTTGGAGCCTTCCCGCAAGCTGGAAGTTGATCGCACAATTGCCATTTGGTACGCCAACCGCTGAACCAGGTGAGAAGCAATTCAGCCCGCTCGAAGATCGCGTGAAGGTATTTAAATAAACCATACCTTAGCGAGAATGGTTCCATACCTTACCTATAACTTACTTAGAATGAAGAATGAAAAAGCTGCCATGGATGAAGGATTGATATGCTCCCATCATAGTAGACAGTAGAAAAAGCAAAAACTTCTACTGCTACAACGATGGGAGTTTTTCTAATGTCTAAAAGAAGTCTTACTTGCTTAGAAGTAAAAGTACACGTGGTACAGCGGTGTCTTGAACATAAGTCAAATCCAAACTATGAAGCAAAACAGCTTGGGGTGAGCAAGGGAACAGTTG
>JAIMBU010000179.1 GCA_023511325.1 Gorillibacterium sp. | reverse complement strand
TTGCTGTACTTTGCAGGTTTTTACTATCTAGTTCTATCTACACTTATCTATCTATCTCCATATCATTCAATGGCCAAATTCATCAGATATGCTCCCTTTTCGTGCTTAAACTAAAGGACTTTGATATGGATTAATCAATTGCCCGACAACTAATAAGCCATCCTCTAGTTGATTCTGGCTGCCGGAGTTGTGCCATGCCAAAAAGGCCTGTGCTCATCTGCTGCACAGACCTTCATGATCACCATCCAGCTAACGATCGACTACGATACCGACTCGCCCTTATCCGGTAGAATCGGATGGCGAATGGTAATTTTCGTTCCTTTGCCTTCTTCGGTATTAATGCAAAGCTTATATTCGCTGCCGAAATAAATCTTCAGACGTTCATTGACATTGCGCAAGCCGACGCCAGTCCGTCGCCCCACCATTTGATCCGTGTCTTCCATTTCCAACTGCTGCAGCACGGCTTGCGGAATTCCCTTGCCATTATCCGATATTTCGATGATTATATCTCGCTCCTCCATATGGCCGGAGAGAATGACCTTCCCCTTCTCAAAATTGCCGCGAATGCTATGCTGAATCGCATTTTCTACAAGTGGCTGAAGCAGCAGCCGCATGAACGGCATTTCCAGCATTTCTTCATCAAAGAAATACAGCACCCTAAGGGGCGTGCCGATGCGGGCTTGCTCAATCTGCACATAAGCCTTGACCTGTTCGATTTCCCGGCCGACTGTCGTGATGTCCTTGCCCTGATTGAGGCTGAGGCGCAGTAAATTCCCGAGTGCCGACACCATTTCCCCAATGTCGTTGCGTCCGTGATTCTCGGCTTTCCAGCGGATCGAATCTAAGGTATTGTACAGAAAATGCGGATTGATTTGGTGGCTGAGCACCTGAAACTCCAATTCCTTCTTGTTGCGCTCCGCACGTGTAGATTGCTCAATCAGGTCCTCAATCTTGCGAACAACGCTACTGAATCCACGATAAAGCCAGCCGATCTCGTCCTTACGGGTCTGATGAGGAATAACCAGCTCGAAATCACCCTCCTCCAGCTTCCGCATCAGCCGAACCAGTCGAAATATCGGCTGAGTGAAATTAGACGTAATGTAGATGACGACACCAACGGAGCAGACCAGATAGACCGACAGAAAAAAGATCAGCAAGCGATTCATCTCCGAAACCGGTTCAGTTAAAACTTTCATCGGGGTCAAGCTGATTATTGTCCAGGGCAGACTGTCCATCCTGACGAAGGCAATCAGATTCTTCCTACCATAAATCGAGAGTGTCACCGTCCCCTCAGCGTTAGCACTGCGCATATCCAGTAGCTTACGCGAAGGCAACTGATCGCCGGTCCATTCATTGCTGGACGAATCGAACATAATTTGTCCCTCTTCATTGACAATCAGGAATTTCTGGCCTTCCATCCGCTTTGTAGGAGAAAAAAAACGGCTCAAATGATTATCAGCTAGATCCGTCACGACCAATCCACGCGGAATCCGATCGTGTAAACCGGTAAAGGTCTTCACATTCATCAGCACAGGACTCACGCCAGGTCCTTGGTTCAAGGATAAATGCCAGGTGGGGACGACGCTGTTTTTGGCATTGCGAAACCAAGCCTCCTTGCTGATTGCTGGCGATTCACCCATCGTTCTGATATAGGTCGGATAGAGCAAGGGTTTGAGCGGATAAATATGTAGCTGCAGGGCATCCATTTGCTTCTTTTTCTGATACACCAGATTCAGCATATTTACGGCAAAAGCCTCTTCCTCCTGTGCGTTCTGCGGTGGCTTATCCAGCAACTGCTGCAGCATCTTATCCCCGATCAGATCATTAATTTGATCGTTCAGTTGGCCTAAATAAGCTTCGACATTTAGCTTGGCCTGCTCCAAATAACTCATCGAGAAGGTCGTGTTGGCCTGTTGAATGCCCTCGACTGATTTCATATAGGCATAGGCGGAGAAGAGGATGAAAGGCACGATCGTAATGGCAAAAAAGATCAAGATCATCTTGTTACGAAAAGAAGAAGCGAGCTTCAAGGAAGGTTTAAACATCGACAACTCCCCGCTGTCGGCGAAATTCCTTTGGTGTTACCCCCAACTGCTTCTTGAACAGCTTTGTGAAATAAACAGGGTCTTTGTAGCCGACCTCATAAGAAACCTGATAAATTTTATATTTGAGGTCACCCAGCATGTCTTTAGCTTTGGCCATTCGGATATCCGTCAATACCTCCAGGAACGTTTGACCCTTCTCCTTCTTGAACAGCTTGCTGAGCCATACCGGTGTTACATGCACTTCGTCTGCAACCAACTGCAAGGACAAATTCTCGGCATACCTTGTGCGAATAATCTTCTCGGCTTCTTGCACAATCTGGCAGGAACAAGTGCTCAGCTTGCGAAAATCAGTTGCCATAACCAACAAACACGCTTCCGCCTGCTCCTTGAGCGACTCTAAATGGTCATATTGCTCCAACTGCTCCCAAAGCGCAATCGGGTCGCGTTCCCATGACCGGTCCGGCCAGCCTGCTGCTGAAGCTCCCCGATAAACGCCCATCAGCCATTTGAAAATATGCTGTTGAATATCCTTCAGGCTCCCCAGCTCCCAGGACTTTACCATATTAACAAACCCGTCCATGGATGCAGATATCTCCTCATCCGATCCATACTTCACAAGATCAAGGACTTCAATGGGTTCAAGAATCGACAAGGGGCTGCTCTCTCGATCCTCCCCGTCCCCCGCTTCGGTGAACAGTCGATTTCCGCCGTAGAGTGCTTTTTGCTCCAGCCATTCCGTGCACTCAACATCCAGCTCATGCAGATGATTTAATTCCTTGGGAGTTGAGCTGAGTCCGATGCTAGCCTTAACTTTGACAAATTCGTTAATCCGCTTGAGGCACACCTGAGCCAACAAGACACTTTGATCGACCATGCCAGACTCCGGGCAGCCAAGTAAAGCAACCCAGCGCTGATTTGAATCGCTGAATAGTGCCGTTGGTGCCAAAAAGTCCTCGGACAGCGTTTGACTGACAACATTACCGATCCCGAACAGGATCAGCTCCTTCTCACCGGCTAAGCCTTTCTGACTAACGACGGCCTTCAGATCATCGACCTCTACGATCATGATCAGCATGGGCATCTCCGTCATCCAGTCCAGCTTCAGTGCTTTCAGTCGATGCGAGATTCTTGTCTCACGATACAGATCGTACTCATTCTCGACGATCTCGCGCAGTAGCTCCTCGCGCAGCTTGGGAACGGCAAATTGCACCTGATTATTGATCAGCTCCTGATTATGATGATCCAGCTTCTCCTGGACCATCAGGTCAACGGCTTTGAGTACAATCCGCTCAAGCTCATCCGTATTGATCGGCTTAAGAATATAATCGATTGCACGCAGCTTCATTGCCTGTTTTACCAGTTCGAAATCGTCGTACCCGCTAATAAGCACGGCCTTCCAATTGTAGTCCGTTATCGACTGCAACTCGCCTAAGAAATCGAGTCCAGACATACGGTTCATCTTGATATCGGTAACAATCAGATCGGGTCTCTTCTCTTGAGCGATCTTCAGCGCCACATCTCCATCATCCGCGACGAAGATCGTATCGATTCCGTAATCGCGCCAGGGAATTCTTTTACGCAATCCCTCTCTAATCTCATATTCATCATCCACAATCAGAACGCTCAGCATGTAAGCTTCCCCCTACAAACAACCTTATTTAGCTGACTGTGACGCCAGGTAGTTATCAATTTGCAACTGGATCTCGCTCGTGATTTGAGCGAGTCCATTGCTTTTCTGCTTTTCTCTATAAAGGGCAACTGACTTGTCAACGTCTTGAACCGTTCCGTATTCAATCCCTTTACCAAGGTCCTCATAGGTCTGATCCCGCTTGGCAAGCTCACTGCCAATCCCACTGTCGGTGATGAATAATCCATCGAACGGAGATTTTACGTTAATCGGTAGCTCCGCAAATCGGGTTTCTTCCTCCCAGAACCCCTTCCTATAGGTTGTGGTCGGACGCATGAATTGGGGCTTCCAGAAGCCCCACTCCCCTCCCCAATCCATATAGTTGCTTGTAGAAAAATTCATTTTCTCCGGATAAACAGCGGTCTCTCCATCAAGCAGATAGGTCTCGCCCTCGATGCCATAGATGACAAGATCATACAGCGTCCGGTCAATCTCCAGCATATCGAGAAAGCGCAGAACACGGTCGGCATGCTCGGAATTACGGTTGATGGCAAGTACATTGGCAATGGGTGATCGGTTGATATACTTCTTATCCGGATATAGAAGCGACATCTGCTGTCGATAGGACGGATCGGAAAAACCCGGATCGGTGACAAAAGCCCATTCATGAGACGTGATCGTGAACAGCAGCTTTCCGTTCCTCCATTGATCGGCAGCACTTTCCTTATCGATCAATCCATCCCGATTGAGAATCTTGTCGTCGTACCACCTTTTGCTCATATAGGCAGCTTCCAAATAGAAGGGCTGCTGCTCGATTGCCCGCACGGTTAAGAGCGGGTCGTTAAGATAGAAGCCCAGTCCGTGGAAACCCAGATCCACCCATTCGTCACGCATCAAATAAAACGATAAAGGAGCTGTCCGCGTCAGCTTTGCCTCAGGGTATGCTTGTCTAAGATTATGAAGAAGAAGATCAACATCCTCGATGGTGCGGACCGAATCCAGTTCCCGGTAAATCCCCGCCTTCTCAGCTAGATCGACACGCCACCCTGCATAGAAGCGCTGATTCATCTTGATCGTCCAGGGCAGACCTACAATCTCCCCGTCCATGGTTGTTGCAGCCATTGTGCCTTGTTCCATATATTTTGCATATAAATGAGGTGCATATTGGGGAAGTAGATCATTTAAGGCCAAATAGGAACCCCTTGAGGCCATTTGTTGGAAGGAATTATCTGAATCAAAGTTCAGATCCCACCTGTCTCCGGAGGCTGCCATCACAAGCAGCTTGCTCGGATAATCCGGCCATGGAATGAAGTTGACAGAGAATTTCACATTTAGTCCTTTGGACTTAAGATATTCGCTGACAGCAGACCAGACTACATCCGTTGCGACCTTCTTATCTCCGCCAAAATAAAGCTTCAATGTCACCTCCGGCTCTACCTGTTTGATTGGAGTAGGCGTAGATGAACCATTGTCCACATCCTCCCCGCTCATTCCCGCATTACGGCTACTTGAACAAGCTAAAGCTGCCAAAAGCAGCAAGAGAGTGGATGCAATCAGAAGCGACTTCCTTAACGGTTTCCCTTGCATAAGACTTCTCCCTTCGTCTCAATGTCTCTCTACACTACCGCCTTTGCCCCTCTTGTCAAGCCTGATATTAGTATGCGCTTACAATATAAACCAGATGAGGATTAATCGAGTCGTCCATTTTGACAATGAGATAATCATAGGTTCGATTGTTGACTCCTTCTATGGGACAATCTTAACTAATATAGGTCAAAATTGGCTTCTACGGCTGCTGTACAAATATACATCTCTTAAATGTCCTCGGTCTCTGAGCATTTAGCAAAAAAAGACCACCCGACCGATGAGACCGGATAGTCTCGAGACTATATAAGTTAAACTTAATTCTTACCTTTCAGAGCCAGTCATAACTGCGGGGAATGTTTGGACTTCCGGTCGCTATTGCTCTCAGATTTCTTTAATTGTATCCGCGTTTTCCGCGGTCGAAATCCGCTGTCCGTCTATGCTTCCGATGCGTGCTTTCCGCAGGAAGGCTTTTAGGTGATCAACCGCCTCCGTCTGTGGTCTGTGGTCATCGTCGGCAAGCTCGCCTATAGTTGCAAAACAATTCGTAGTCTGGTGAAAACTCTTTAGTGGAGGGACGCCTATCGCTCCGTAAGTCTAGCAAAAGCGCATGTCTGAAAGCGGACTGCAGAGACAGGAAGAAAAAAGCCTGCAATTGTACATCTTTTTTTAGTGAGGAAGCATGATCTTACCCAATTCCTGCAAAAGTGCAGTTATTTTGCCTTCCATGCGTTGTCCCAGCTTAACTAAGCTGAAATAACTGCACTTTTGCAGGCTTTTACGATGCCACGGCCAAACAGACCGAAATTGCTGCACTTTTGCAGGCTTTTACTATTCCATAGCATTCACATCTATAGCATTCACATCTATAGCATTCACATCTGTAGCATTCACATCTGTAGCATTCATATCTATAGCATTCACATCCATAGCATTCACATCTATAGCATTCACATCTGTAGCATTCACATCTGTAGCATTCACATCTATAGCATTCACATCTATAGCATTCACATCTATAGCATTCACATCTATAGCATTCACATCTATA
>JAIMBU010000178.1 GCA_023511325.1 Gorillibacterium sp. | reverse complement strand
GTGTAAGGAAGAGGTCGGCCGCACAAGTACCCATCGTAATACCCAAGTGTGAGTTTGGACGAGTAGGTTTGTTATTCTAAGAAAATTATAGTTTATAAGCCTGAGTCATTGATATAAAATGAAATAAAAAATCGATGCTGAGGTGCATAATGAAAAAAGTATTATTGTTGGGCGATTCCATCCGTTTGGGCTATCAGCCTTTTGTAGAGAGTGGATTAGCAGGACAGGCAGAGGTGGTTGCTCCTGAAGAAAATTGCCGGTTTGCCAAATATACACTTTGGGGCGTGAACCTGTGGATTGGGGAACTGGGCAAGCCAGATATTGTCCACTGGAATAATGGGTTGTGGGACTTACATCACGAAGCCCCTATGGTTGAGACGTTGACTTCGCTTGAGGAGTATTTAGAGACGTTAAGCCGGATCTTGAACGAGCTAAAGCGCACAGGTGCCCGAGTTATTTTTGCAACAACAACTCCGGTTCCTGATGATGCTGTCGGTCGTAGCAATGCTGAAATCGATAGATATAATGCAGCCGCGGTTGCTCTGATGAAGGTGCAGGGAATAGAAATTAATGACCTTAACCACTTGGTCAAACAGGATTTGACCAACAACATCTGCGAGGATCGTCTGCATCTAAGCGATCTTGGTTCACAGCGGAGTGCTGAACAAGCGATCAAATACATCGCTCAATATTTGTAGAAAGTAGTAGCTAAGTGATCTTGCATAGTAATTTGCAAAAATTATTTACGGAACCTTTTCTTTTCGTTGTCATGATTTTTTGCGACTGATCAAGAAGGATTTTATTATCCTGCCAGATTTAAGCTTGTTTATTGTTTTGTAATATAAATGTAATCATTTGTACATGGTCCTTTAACATTGGTTGTCTATACTATACACATGACCCCCTTTTGAAATATAAACTTTGCAAGGCCCACGGAACGCAACGTGGGCCTTCTTTTTTTTTAACCTTTTCTAATTTCTATATTCTTGGAGCTGTTGTTGACCGTTACACTACTACTTGGGACATGTTGTTACATCCAATTGTTCAAAAAAGCTTGTTATTGTCGTAAACCAGTAGCGGAGGCGGAATTTCAGCAATGATTGAACATGTCAATAAGCGCTGGTATCCTCTTGACATTACGGGGACGTAACTATACAATCGAGGTTAGTTATCTTTTATAAAGACCGATTCGTTGATGGGACCAAGTAATCCGACACCGGCCTCTCCAGAGAGGAAGCCAAGGCTGTAAGCTTCTGTGGTGCGAGCGGACGAATGACCTCCCTTAGAACCGGCGGCGAACACCAAAGCTGAATTTTATGCATGGAGGAAGTAGCCGTTAGGCGTAGACCGGGCGTTAACCGGATTTAATGAGGGAACGATTTTATGATGGTTCACTAGGCAGAAGGATATGAACAACTGTTCAATTCTGGCTGCACAACCGTCCTCGTTCTGAATGAAGGTGGCACCACGGGTATTTGTGCATACAAACTCCCGTCCTTGGCTTTTATAGCCATGGATGGGAGTTTTTTTATTTTTTTAAAAGAAGAAATAAGTTAATCTCGATGCTTTCTTATATTTCACCAGTAAACTTACTGTATCAAAAGACGCCTAAAGCGTTTATCCTTGATGATCAATGTTTGGAGGGAGCTCTTATGAATTTTCAGAAACCGAAGGGTACCCAGGATTTTCTCCCTGGTACTGTTGAGAAATGGCAATACCTTGAAGAGACAGCCCGAAATTTAACGACTCGTTATCGCTACCGAGAGGTACGCACACCGATTTTTGAGCAGACCGAGCTTTTTAAACGCGGTGTGGGCGAAACGACAGATATTGTTGAGAAAGAAATGTATACCTTCTTGGATAAAGGCAATCGCAGTATGACACTTCGACCGGAAGGAACTGCAGGAGTCGTCCGTGCTTACGCCGAGAACAAGCTTTATGCCGATCCAGATGTGACCAAGCTGTATTATATTGGGCCAATGTTTCGTTACGAACAGCCTCAGGCCGGACGTTCGCGCCAATTCCACCAATTTGGTATTGAAGCGATTGGTTCCGTTAATCCGGCGGTTGACGCCGAGGTGATTTCCTTAGGGTATGAATACTGCTTGCAGCTTGGACTTAAGGACATTCATGTAGAAGTGAATTCAGTAGGAACCGCTGAGATCAGAACGGCTTTCCGGGTAGCCTTGCTGGCATTTCTCGAACCCATGAAGCATGAATTGTGTAAGGACTGCCAGGCTCGCATGGAGCGCAATCCCCTTCGGGTGTTAGATTGCAAAAACGACCAGCACAGGTTTACGGCGGCACCCTCAATACTGGATTATCTGGATGAGGAATGTCGGATTCATTTTGAACAAGTAAAAGCCTATTTAACCGCAATGAACGTTCCTTTTGACGTCAATCACAGACTTGTTCGCGGCCTCGACTATTACACTCACACAGCCTTTGAATATAAAGCTGCAGGGATCGGAGCCATTGACACGATTGGCGGTGGCGGACGGTATAACGGTCTTGTTGGGCAGATCGGTGGCGAAGAGCATGACCAGCCAGGCGTTGGTCTGGGAATAGGCCTTGAGCGAGTTCTGATTGTTATGGAGGCACAAGGCATTGAAATTCCAAGTTACCCTCCACTTGATCTTTATTTGGTCAGCATGGGCGAGCTAGCGGAAGCCGAAACCGTTAGATTGCTACACGAAGCAAGGTCAGCAGGTCTTTCAGCTGAGATGGACTATCGGGGCCGTAAAGTAAAGGCTGCCTTTAAATCGGCTGATCGGCTAAAGGCTAGATATGTGGCTATCCTCGGCGATGATGAATTGCTGGCAGGAGATATCAGTCTGAAGAACATGGAGACAGGTGAGCAGGTTAAAGTACCACTCAGCCAATTGACGGCAACGATCATTCGCCGCTAATCCTGTTGTAGTAAGGATAGACGCCTTCCAGCGTCATATTTTCCAAAAGATTAACTAAATGATGAGGGAGATTTAACAGAATGAAACTAGCTAGAACGCATAAGTGTGGATTGTTGAGTAAAGAGCATGTTGGGAAGGAAGTTGTATTGAACGGCTGGGTACAGACTCGACGGGATCTTGGGGGCGTCTTGTTTATCGACCTGCGGGATCGCAGTGGCATCGTCCAGATCGTATTTAATCCGGATTTTTCTGGCGAAGCATTGAAGATCGGGGACCGCGCACGGAGTGAATATGTATTGGCTGTCAAAGGCAACGTGGTTGAACGGTCGACGGATACCATCAATGCCAACCTGAAGACGGGAACGATCGAGGTGCGGATTACCGATATTGAGATTCTCAATGCATCCAAAACACCTCCGTTCTTTATTGAGGATGGCATCGAAATCGATGAACAGTTGCGCTTAAAGTACCGTTACCTTGACCTGCGTCGTCCAGAGATGCAGAAGACGCTCTATCTTCGTTCCAAAGCGGCTAAAGTATTCCGTGATTTTCTCGATGAGAATGAGTTTGTGGAAATTGAGACGCCGATTTTGACCAATAGCTCACCGGAGGGTGCTCGGGATTATCTAGTGCCAAGCCGCGTCCATCCTGGGGAATTCTATGCTTTGCCACAATCCCCACAAATCTATAAGCAATTGATGATGGTTAGTGGACTTGAGCGCTACTACCAAATCGCTCGTTGCTTCCGTGATGAGGATCTAAGAGCAGACCGTCAACCAGAATTTACGCAAGTGGATATCGAAACCTCCTTCATGGAGGAGGAGGAGCTTCGCGAGTTGATGGAAGCGCTGGTTGTTCGCGTGTTCCGGGAAACCAAGGGCATAGAGATTCCCCGTCCATTCCAGAAGCTTACCTATGCCGATGCTATGGGTAAATACGGATCCGATAAACCGGACCTTCGCTTTGGGCTTGAGCTGGCTGATGTCTCTGATTTGGTTGCAGATAGTGGCGTAAAGGTATTTGCTTCTATTGTTGCAGATGGTGGTGTCGTTAAAGCTTTGAACGCTAAGGGCTGCGGAAGCTGGAGCCGGAAGGAACTTGATGCTTTGGCACCTTTTGCCTCGCGTTATGGCGGTAAGGGTCTTGCCTGGATTCAAGTGAAGGAAGGGGAATGGAAGGGGCCGATCGTCAAGTTCTTTAACGAGGCTGAGATTGCTGCCCTGTCCGAACGCCTGGGAGCCGAAGAGGGAGATGTGCTGATCTTCTCCGCGGACAAAGCTAAAGTGGTCAATGATGTCCTTGGTAACCTACGCCTGAAGATTGGTAAAGACCTCGGTCTGATTGATGAAGCAGCCTTTAAATTTGCCTGGGTAGTCGATTTCCCGCTGCTTAGTTACGATGCAGATGCTAAACGTTATGTCGCCGAACATCATCCCTTCACCCGCCCTAAAGAAGAAGACATGCATCATTTTGCAGGAGATCCCCTGAAGATTCGCGCGCAAGCTTATGACCTGGTTTTGAATGGCTACGAAGTTGGTGGCGGTTCGATGCGGATTTATAAGCGCGATGTACAGGAAAAAATGTTTAATGCCCTTGGATTTTCACCGGAGGAAGCAAATGAGAAGTTTGGTTTTCTGCTGGAAGCCTTTGAATATGGGACTCCGCCCCATGGCGGCTTAGCCTTCGGCTTTGACCGTTTGGTAATGTTGCTAACCGGCAATACCAACCTGCGTGAAACGATTGCCTTCCCTAAAACCTCTAGTGCGACTGATCTGATGACGAATGCGCCTAGCGTGGTAGATGACAACCAACTGGAAGATCTGTCGATACGTGTAGCGCTTAAACAACCTGTTGCCAAATAAGTTGAGTTCACTACATCAGAATGTATCATTTTTATCGAGGTTCATCTGATTCTGCATTGGTTAACAAACGGCACACCAAAGGACGCCGACAGGTGTTTATCCTTGGCTGAAGAACGAATAAGTTAAATAAATAATATAAAGGATGAGGAGGGCACAGACAGCTGATGATCATCAGGTGTGGGTGTCCTCCTGTCTGAAAGGTGAGAATAGCATGCTGCATCAATTTTCACGGAATGAGCTTTCCATGGGACCCGAAGGACTTGAGGTGCTGAAGAACAGTACGGTAGCCGTGCTCGGTATCGGCGGAGTCGGTTCTTTTGCCGTAGAGGCGCTGGCAAGAAGCGGCGTTGGACGGATTATTATGATCGACAAGGATGTCATCGATATTACCAATATCAATCGCCAATTGCACGCCCTTCTGTCAACCGTTGGCCAACCGAAGGCTAAACTTATGCAGGACCGCATTGCCGATATTAATCCGGAATGTGATGCGATTGCACTGCAAATGTTCTACACGGAAGAAACGTATGAGCAGTTGTTCGCCTACAAGCTGGATTATGTCGTCGACGCGTCCGACACGATCGTCTATAAGGTTCACATCATGAAGCAATGTCTCGAACGGAACATCCCAATCATTTCATCCATGGGAGCAGCCAATAAAATGGACCCCACCCGGTTCAAGGTAGCGGATATCTCCAAAACCTTAGTCGATCCGATTGCTCGGGTTATTCGTAAAATATTGCGCAAGGACGGGATCAAGCGAGGCGTCCAGGTGATATTCTCAACCGAATTGCCGATTATTCCACGCGAGGATATTACCCAACAGATTGCCCCAGCGAATCCGCTGACACGCAAAGCCAAAATGCCGCCGGCTAGCAATGCTTTCGTGCCATCGACTGTTGGACTGATTGCCGCCAGCGTTGTTGTTCGGGAGCTTTTGGCGAAGGCCGATGGGGACTGGATGGCCGCACAAAAAGGCATATCGAAAGATTAGTGAGGAAAGGAGGGACTTCGTGATGGAAGATCTTTTCAGTTACCAGTCTGCGCGCGAGCCCAGCAACAAATTATTGGCCGATCGGGTACGTCCCGAAACGTTGGATGAATATATCGGGCAAGAGCATTTGGTTGGTCCTGGCAAGCTGCTTCGGCGGATGATTGAGGCCGATCGAATCTCCTCTATCCTGCTCTATGGACCACCAGGAACAGGGAAAACGACACTAGCCAACATTATTTCCTTCCGCACGCAAGGGGAATTCGTCAAGCTGAATGCAGTTGACGCCACTGTGAAGGATGTCAGAGAAGTTATTGAACAAGCGAAAACGAATAAATCCTTATACAATCGGAAAACCATCCTATTTCTCGATGAGGTTCATCGTTTTAATACCGCTAGGCAGGATGCCTTACTTCCTGCTGTGGAGCAGGGGACAATTATTTTTATCGGAGCTACGACAGAGAATCCATTTCACCATGTGAATGGAGCGCTTTTGTCGCGTTCGACGCTGTTTCAATTGCAGGCGCTCACTCACGAACACTCGTACAT
>JAIMBU010000177.1 GCA_023511325.1 Gorillibacterium sp. | reverse complement strand
TCCTGGTTGTGATCTCCATTGCCTGTATTCTGCCGCTCGTGCATATATTTGCCGTTTCCTTAAGCAGCAAGCCTGCCGCGGACTCCAATCTGGTTGGCCTGCTACCTATTGGGTTTTCGCTGAAAAGCTATCAGCAGACCTTTGAGAACAGCAATTTTCTCTCAGCCTTGAGAATATCCGTCCTGCGGGCACTCATCGGTACAGCCCTGGGAATGATCGTCACCTCGCTTGCCGCGTTCTCCTTGTCCCGCAACAGCAAGGAATTCAGGGCACGTAATATCTATGTCTGGTTTTTCCTAGTCATTATGATCTTTGATGCCGGACTTGTCCCGCACTACATCATCATGCAGAAGCTGAATCTGATTAATTCCTTCTGGATCCTTGTTCTGCCTAGCATGCTGAATGTCTGGAATATCATCCTGATGATGAACTTTTTCCGCAGCCTTCCTAAGGATTTAGATGAAGCCGCAATCATGGACGGCGCTTCATCGTTCCAAATTCTCACCCGCATCTATTTGCCAGTCTCTCTCCCGTCGATCGCAACCTTATCCCTATTTACGCTCGTCGGTCACTGGAACAGCTGGTTCGATGGCATGCTGTATATGACCTCCTCCAATCGCTGGCCTCTGGCAACCCTGCTGCAGACCATTGTCGTCGTACAGGACTTCAGCAAAACCGGAATCAATCCAGAGGATCTGGCGTTGCTGTCCAACCGTAGCGTCAAGGCCGCACAAATTTTCATTGCGATGGCACCTATTCTGGCCGTTTACCCGTTCTTGCAGCGCTTTTTCGTCAAAGGCATTGTCTTGGGAGCGGTGAAAGAATAAGATTCATTCACGCTCGAATAACAAAGAAGACCGCTGATTTCTACCAGCGATCTTCTTTGTTATTGAAACCATTTCACTGATATGCCATTTTATCTCATCCACGAATAGATATACCGAATAGGGATCATCAGGACTTTCTAATTTCTAGTCCACAAACACTCAGCACGAATTCGACAAACATGGCATTGGACCAGGAAAACCATTCTCTTGTAAATTCATCAGGATTGTCTTTATTAAACCCTTCATGTACGGTTAATCACCTTACGGACAAATAGCTCTAGACTGGTGAAAGCAGCTCTTGTTTGCGCTGTTCCTTATGCTCCTGCCGTTTCCCCATATCTGACTCCTATCTGATTTTTTCTTGTTTTTTAATCCGCTCAATCGCCCATTTCCCGGTCATCGCAGCAACGGGAAGTCCTCCCGGTGGCATCAGCCATTGCCCGGCCATATATAGATTCTTTACTCCCTTAATTTTCCCGTTGTAAATCAGGTTTTTACTCTTTGGCGTTATGATGTACGACATCCAGGATCCCCGGTAAGCATCGCAATAACGTTCATAAGTGAGCGGAGTGGCTATATCAAGTCCTGTTATTTTCCCCTTAAGCTGAGGGAATTTGTCCTCGAGAACACCAAATAAGCTATTGTAGATATTTTCTTTCGCCGCTTTGTAGCCCTTACGGTCCCGTACTTGTTCTTTCCAATAGTCATAATCTGTATCCAATGAAATCGTCAAAACATTACTACCAGGAGGAGAGAATGAAGGCTCATAAGCATAATTGCCTAGACTGAGCTGGTGGTAGGTACAATTGGCTAGCACAAAGGGCTTGCATGTAAATGTGATGCTGTGGTTCCAGCCCTTTAGCTCATCGTCAACAGCAAGAGCGACATGAACACTGGTCATAAGTGGATAGCTCGAAGGGTCATTGTCGCGAAGCGTAAACTGCTTTAGGGGATATGCGTTTCCAAGCAGCTTCTCCAGAGTGGTGTGAATATCCGTCGCAGGAACCACATAATCTCCCGGAACAAATTGACCACCCGCTAAATTTACTCCTGTAACTCTCCCCTTTTCAATGACGATTTCCCGTACTGATGTACCAAGGCTTAAGGTCCCGCCACGCGCGACAAACGTATCAGCGACTCTCCGAGAAAAAGCGAGTGTGAACCTCCTGCGGAACGTTGCGAACGGCACAACTAAAACGATATACCAAGTTGCAACTCATAATCGTAACCACTTTCAAAAAAAACACACCACCCTTTGTATAGTGAAACCAAAGTTTAGTGTGTTCATAGCATATCCGAGTGTTGTCATGTAACCACTAGATTAATAGTCTCTCTTATCATCCGGCTTGCCCAAAGCGACTTCCGCTATAGTAAGAGTTACCTGCAGTGCTGCTTTAGCTCCCATGATCTACTGGTCGTTGCCATTGCCTTCCACTAATCTGACCATGCCAAAGCCGGAAGTGTCCACCCACCCCATGTCAGTCTCATTATTCCACATAGCCACGCTGTTTCTTGTTCCAATTCCAGGATCATCATTGACCTGAACATCAAATCCCAGAACATGACCGACCTGAGGGATGATCATGTTCCACTTGATTGCAGCCTCCATGCGATAGCCAAGAACTGTATTGTCTGATCCGTATACCGTCTTGGTGACAGATTGCAGCTGATCCCTGAGGAGTGATCCTCCTGTGGTGATCTGATTGAGGTAATTAAAACGAATTTGCGCATCATCACTCTCATACAAATTGGTCTTATGATTATTCTCGTCAATAAATAATTCTACGGAATCCTGTAAGTAAGGTTGGGCATTGGTTGCGCTTAATAGCGGGTCATCCACTTCAACCAGCACGTATAAATGATCCTCATCCCACATCGTGCGAAATTTCCCCTTGGCTCCCTGAGCCGATGACGTCGTAGAGTATCGTTCGGTTGTATTCATGCTGCTCCCGTTCCAGGCTGCATCGATCTCTCCGTCAATGATAGGCGTGCCTTTCCTCGCCTCCGTATACAAGGCTGCGGGGTCGAACTTCAATAAGCCCAAATTGGCGGTCGTTATCGCTTGCTGGCCGGTCTTGTCATTCCAATGGATGATTTCGCTACCGTTGGTTGCTCTGATATCGAAGCCGATGCTTTTGTCTGCGGCGGGCAAAGAGCCATCCAGCATCACACGAAATAAGCCCTTGTAGCCACTTGTTTCTTCCTGGATATAGCTACTGGCGCTTCCCTGAGCCTGCAGCCTGTTATACTTATAAGCGCGATCATCTTGATCATATACCGCTGTTCTGGCGTTGTTACCATCCACGAACAACTCAACTGCATCCACCTCATCCGGTGTACTGTCAGCCACCTCCACTTTGACATATAAAAAGTTGCTGTCCCACAGCGTTTTGAAGGTAGCGCTTGCGCCAGATCCACCAGTAATGGTTGCCGGAGTCATGTAATCCCACATCGGGTTCTCCAGACCGGCAGCATCAATCGTCAAGGATTCGCTTAGCTGGGAATGTATGGTTATAATCTGCACAGGAAGCTTGCTGGGGTCCACCAGCGCCCAATAAGCCAGCTTTGCTTTTAGGGATTCATCGAACAGCAGCGGCAGGTCTTTTCTACCCCCAGGGACGCTGTCAAGCCAGGTTTTATCATCAGCCAATCCCCAGAAAGTAACGCCTGTAATATTCGCCTTGTATTTGTTGAAAATTTCGAACATGTCCTTGAATTGATAAGCCTGCTGAATTAACAAGGAATCCACAATCTGCTTATCTGCAATGGCGTCATACTTTTCACTGGAGTCCTTGTAAATCGACATATCCATTTCGGTAATCTGAATATCTAGGCCAAGGGCAACCAGCTGCGCCATGGCATGATCTACCGTAGCTTTATCCGGAACATAGATAGTGTTGTGCGTTTGCAAGCCGATCCCATCGATGGGGATTCCCTTTGCTTGCAGATTCTCAATCATCTGAATGGTGCTGGCAAGCTTGGCAGGAGATTCAAACAAGCCGAAATCATTGTAATAAAGCTTGGCTTCAGGATCGGCTTCATGCGCGTACTGGAACGCTTTCTCAATAAACTCAGGACCGGCAATCTCATACCACTTGGTGCGACGGAACCCATCCGGCTGACTGGAATCTATGGCTTCGTTTACCACATCCCAGGCGTAAATTTTGCCTTTGTACCGCCCGACAACTGTTTTGATATGGTTTTCCAGTCGGGCGTACAGCAATTCTTTTGATGCCTGCTGACCGGTCCCGTCCACGAACATCCAATCGCCGACTCCTTGATGCCAGACCAAGGTATGGCCGCGTAGCTTCATTCCGTTCGCTTGGGCAAAATTAACGTATTTGTCAGCGATGTCAAAAGTGAACACCCCTTCGGTAGGTTGAAGATAGAGCGGCTTCATGGAATTCTCGGCAGTGATGCTATTGAAATGCTTCTTTAGTAAATCGGTGTGAACATCCCCATCCAGATAGGCAGGCGGCAATGCAACCCCAATTGGAAAGTCGGCGGCAAAAACATCCTTTAACGAGGGGATATTGGTTTCGACAACCTTAGGAGGAGTCACCTTCTCCACTATACTCACATCATCCACATACAAATCGGTCCCTGTGCTTATCGTCTCAAAATACAGATCGAGAAGTGTCAATGTCCCTGTATATTCCAGCGTAAACGAACCTGCAAGTTGCTTCCATTCCAGCCCATTTGCATTGACTGAAGCCGTATTCTGATAGGAGGTTATTCCATCGATGTTCTTCTGGAAACTGAGCTTTACCGTTTCTTCCTTCCCCACCGGTAATCTCACCCACGCAGATACCAGGTATGTCTTACCCTTTACAAGGGTACCCAGCATTGGCTGCATTACGCCCTTCCAGTTGGCGCTGCGACTGGATACCAGCAAGCTCTTCGTTCCATTATACACAGGCTGAGGTGCACTTACAGATTGGAGCACAACTCCACTGCCCCGGATTTGCCAATCGGTGGTCCCCAGCTCCATGCCAGAATTCTTGACCAGCGGGGTTATCTTCTCCAGGAGTGCAGCATCATCCACATAGTAGTCAAAGGAATCCGTTGCCGATTCCAAATAAAGGATTAAGTTAGTAATCGTTCCCGAAGCTTCCTCCGTTACCTTATAGGTCGATTGAATCAGCGTCCATTGTCCGGCAATTAGATTTTTGGCAGAGCCAACCGACTTATACAGACTGGGCTTCGCTCCCCCGTCAATTCCCTTCTCCAAAGTAAGCCTGAGCTCTTTCCCGGCGCCTGCAGCAGCAACCTTTACCCATACGCTGACCTCGTATTCATTGCCAACCTTCATCTTGCCGTAAACGGCCTGCTGCACACCGCGAAACGCTGCGGTCCGAACAACCTTCATCCCATATGAGCCGGAGTGAGCTTCGCTCTGCGCAGTAAGGGTTGAATTCCCACGCGGTGTCCAACCATTGACCGTTCCCGTCTCGAAGTCGGGGTTCACGAGCAGATTTGCAGCATTCTGCCCAGTTGGAACCGTGGGATCGATTGCGGCCATTCCTGGTGAAGACATTAACAGCGACAGAAGCATGATGAAAGTGAAAGAGAAGCGCAGCCCCTTACTCTTACCAAAAAACATATTTCAAGCCTCCTATTTGTTCTATTCTGAATATCAATCGATCTATCCCTTCACCCCGCCAAGGGTCAGCCCTTTCACGAAATAACGCTGCAAGTACGGGTAGACGACGAGCACCGGAAGCATGCCGATGAAGATTTGCTCCGCCTTGACGGTCCGCTGCGAGATGTTCTTCAGCTCGTTGATGTCCGGCGTAATCTTGTTGAAGTCCTGCTGCACGATGATCGTCTGCAGGAACGTCGCCAGCGGATAGTTGCGGTAGTCGTTGATGTAGAGCAAGCCGTCGAACCAGGCGTTCCAGTTGCCGACGATCGAGAACAGCGACAGCGTGGCGAGCGCGGGAAGAGCCAGCGGCAAATAGACGAGCGTCAGAATGCGAAAGTGGCCCGCCCCGTCGATGAACGCCGCTTCTTCCAGTTCCTTCGGCGTCGTGCGGAAAAAGTTCATCAGCAAGATCATGTTGAACACCTGCACCGCGCCCGGCAGCACGAGCGCCCAGATCGTATTGAGCAGATGGAGGTTCTTGACGAGAATGTACTCCGGAATGATGCCGCCGCTGAAAAACATCGTGATCAGAATGACGACCATGACGAATCTCCGGCCCTTGAGCGCCTTCTTGGTCAGCGGGTAGGCAGCCGCGACGGTCATGAGCATGCACAGCGCCGTCGACAGCACGGTCAGCAGCACGGTGAAGCCGAGCGAGCGGATCATCGTCATGTCGGAGAAGACGCTGCGGTACGCCTGCAGGTCGAATTCGACCGGCAGCAGCGACACCTCGCCGGACGTCACGGCCCGGTTGGAACTGAACGAGATGGCGAGGATGTGAATGAAGGGCGCCAGACAGAGCAGGACGCAGATCGCCAGAACCACAACGTTGATGCCGTCGAACAG
>JAIMBU010000176.1 GCA_023511325.1 Gorillibacterium sp. | reverse complement strand
CAAGTGAGGTTTATGGTGATATTACGGATTTTCACATCCTTGGAGAAAACCGCATCCAAATTACTTTTCAAATAACTGCTCAAATGAGTCGGGAGCAAGAGACCCGAACGCTGATGGTGGATAACGGCAAGCTGCTCGAAGTGGTTCTAAATCCGTAATGAACGGAGAGGTAAACCGATGAAACGATTGTGGATAATTGTGCTGGGTCTATGCCTGATTGCAAGCGGTTGTTTAAGCAATACGCATGTGGCCAAAGAGGAAGTCACCAAGAAAGTTGCCAATGTGGAATCTACCCCGACGAAAAGCGTGGATGTCAAAGCCTCGATGCTACAAATGAGTAAAAACGGGTCGGCATTTGAAACTCTCAGAAATAAACCAATCGAATTTATTATTCCGGATTATGAAGCCAAGGTTAATCCCTACAAGATTGCAAAAAATCTGGCCAATATTGAGAATATCAATCAATTCTCCGGCTTTACCAAGGAGCAACTCAGCATGCTTACGGAGAGTGGCTTTGTAGTCCTGCCTGCCAGAGACAGCAAGATATTCAATGTTTATGATGGTAATGAGTACAGCGGGATACCCAATTTCATTTCTGCGGACTCGGTATTACACATTTATCACCAATTTTATGATAAATCGCTGCTGTACGTGGAATCGAGCATTCTGAACAAGGATTTGAAGCTTCTGACTAAGCAGATGCTTGAGCAGTCGATTGCCGTGTATAACGAGCTGCTGGATGATGATTTAAAGAGCCTACAGGAGAAAAACATCATCTATTTTTTGGTAGCACAAATGCTCATAGAGCCTGCTTCATCCATTACAGTAAAACTAGATCATAACTGGATGGAGCTCGCCCAAAAGGAAGTTAAGCTTATTGAGCAAGCGGAAGCCATAGGAAAATCGCCGCTTTTTTTAAGTGATCTGGATTACTCCCAGTTTAAAGTAAGAGGGCATTATACGAGAAGTGAAGAGCTGGGACATTTTTTTAAGACGATGATGTGGTTTGGCACGGCGCCCTTGGCTTTCTTTGATAAAGAAGAATTTCTCTATGAGAATACCCTGCAAGCCTTACTCATGACCTTTACCACATTCCTCGAATCAGCAGGAACGAGCAGTGCAGAGCTTTGGGCCAATATTTATGGGCTAACTGGACAATATGTGGGCTTATCGGATGATATTCAGGTTTTTGCGATGAATACCTTGCGCGTGGCTGTTTTTGGTGAAGGCAATGATCCCAATATCCTGGGTGACAAGGATTATTATGATAAGCTTCTTGCTGCAGTCAAGGCGCTGCCTGAACCCCGAATCCAAGGGAAACTGACGGTAGCCACGATACCCACCGGCAAGCAATTCCGATATATGGGACAGCGCTATATTCTGGATAGTTACATCATGCAGAATTTGATCGAGCCGATAATCAGGCCCACTCCCTCCGGATTGGATGTTATGGGCGTCATGGGAAGCAAGCTGGCGGAGAATCTTCTGTTTAATGACTATAAACCACAGGATAGCTGGCCGGGATATGAAAAGGAATATCAAGCTCTGGAAAAGGAGGTTTCTGGGTATCCCGATGAAATGTGGAGGACTGATCTGTACAATGGCTGGCTCTGGTCGCTTCAAGCAGTGCTAACGGAGTATGATGCGGATTCGGGAATGCCTTTCTTCATGACAACAGAAGCATGGAAGCACAAGTCCTTGAACACGGCACTGGGAAGCTACGCAGAATTAAAGCATGACACCGTCCTCTATGGGAAACAGGCGATGGCTGAAATGGGTGGACCGGTTGCCTTTGCCAAACAGCATTATGTAGAGCCGAATGTACCTCTATACAGCAGGCTTTTATACCTGATGGATGATACCCTATCCGTACTGGAAGGCAGAGGCATGACGAATGAAATGTTGACCAGTGCGGCTAATGAGTATAAAACGCTGCTTCAGCTGTTGATTGATTGTTCCGTTAAAGAAATGCGCAACGAAGCCTTAACAGAGGAAGAGAATCAAAAGCTTTTATGGTACGGTGGAACACTTGAGAACATTTCAATTACTTTATTGAATGCGTTGGCGGAAGAATATGCAGCGCTAGACTTGAGTGATATGCTTATTTCCGATGTTGCCACAACTGCCCCAGGGGCATATCTATCACTTGGAACAGGTTATTTTGACCATATTTACGTGGTCGCTCCGATTAACGGCAAGCTGGTTTTGTCCAGGGGCCCTGTATATTCCTACTATGAATTTGTGAGCGATAAACGTCTGACAGATGAAGAATGGTGGCAGCTGCAAGGGCTTCAGATTGTTAAACAAGAGAATTACTCCTACCCTAAGCGAGTGGAACCTTCGGCTTCCTTGCCTGAACAACCGTTCTGGACTCAGAAGTTTAAACTAAACAGCAACCAGGTAAAGATTGAACCTCTTGACGTAGATTGGGAGCAGTTGGACGAGTGATGGGGCTGGATGAAAGCTACCTATTTCGCTCTCGGTCGCTGATCCCTTCCGTTAAGTAGGCCACTCTAACTCTCTGCAATCGGTCATAACAATTACCTGCAAAAGGTACAGTTAAAACAACGAGAAACCGCTTCGTCTCTTAATTACCTGCAAAAGGTACATCTAGTTCTGCCCATTTCATCAAATACGGCTAAATCCACCAAATTAACTGTAGGAAATGCAGTAAGACTCTTCCCAGAAGCTATAAGCTCTAAATTAACTGTAGGAAATGCAGTAGCGTTATCATTCATAAACCGGAGACCTTGATCAATGAAGAGTCATTTCACTTCTCCTCTATGTATCCTGCTACCTCTGGTTGATTACCCTTTACCTTCCTTCAGAGAAACAATAATAAGATTAAGTTATACCAAAAATATCCTCCAAGCCACGATAAGTGAAGCTGGGGGATTCTTTTTGTTGCTTTATGATCAGAGAGAATGTTAGTTTTTAGAATCCCTCAGGTCAGCATTTTGGAGTGAATACGAAGCGTCAAATTTGCATAATGCCTGTTGCGTATGAATATGAGATCTTGGAAGGACGGGATAAGATGCACTTGTCTTTATTTCCTTATATAATAGAGATTATGGGTTACAGTAGATGGACTAAGAGAGGAGTCTTACGATTACGATGAAGTCACTGATCTATGCACATAGAGGTGCGTCTGGAGATGCACCGGAGAATACGATGGCTGCTTTTCGGCTAGCTGTTCAGCAAGGGGCGGACGGGATCGAGCTGGATATTCAGATGAGTCGGGATGGCCAGCTTGTGGTTATTCACGACGAGTCACTTGATCGCACAACAAACGGCAAGGGTTTAGTCACTCATTACACGTCAGCAGAACTCCAACGCTTGGATGCAAGCCATCGATTTGAGCAATATCGAGGAGAGTCGCTTCCACTCCTGCAAGAGGTGCTGGCATATCTTGCGCCAACTTCACTTGAGCTGAACATAGAGCTGAAGAACGGCCTCATTCTTTATGAGGGCATGGAGGAGAAAGCGATCCGGCTTGTAAAAGAGTACGCGATGGAGAATAGAGTGGTCTTCTCTTCCTTCAATCATTACAGTCTCGTGAAGCTTGCTTCACTAGCGCCAGAGATTGAACGGGGCATCCTCTACGGAGAAGGACTTTATGAGCCATGGAACTATGCAGGCTCCATCCAAGCATTAGCGCTCCATGCTCATTATTACAGCGTCTATCCAGAGATTGTTGCGGGTGCTCATGCGGCTGGTAGCAAAATCAGACCATGGACGGTAAACGAGGATGCCGATCTCAGACGGATGATCGCATTGGGCGTAGATGCGGTCATTACCAATTATCCTGCCCGAATGAAAGCCATTCAAGAAGAAATGAAAGCTTAAAGCCAAAGGGATAGCTTGAATAATCGCTATCGTTCATGAAAAATACAATTTTTCTTGCTCATAAAAAAGACGAACCCGCTATAATGAAGGCAAGTTAAAGTTAAACGCTAAGGAGACATAGTCATGTACCGAATTGTTGCGAAAGATAAATTGAATGGCTCTGTCGAGCGCATGGTTGTGCACGCACCTTTTGTTGCGAGAAAATGCATGCCGGGTCAGTTTGTGATGGTCCGCGTGAATGATGGCGGAGAACGTATTCCCCTTACCATTGCTGATTATAACCGGGCGGAAGAAACGGTTACGATCATTTATCAAACCGTTGGCTTCACAACCGGATTGCTTGCTGCTAAAGAAGCGGGAGAGATGCTATCTGATTTCGCAGGTCCACTTGGACAAGCGGTTGAGGAGAAGAACTACCGTCGTGTGCTTGGAATTGGTGGCGGTGTGGGTGCTGCTCCGCTTTACCCACAACTGCGGATGATGCAAGAACACGGTGCCTCCGTGGATGTTATCCTCGGCGGCAGAAGTGCTGAGTTTGTCATCCTGAAGGATGACTTCGCTAGTTTCTGTGATCATGTTCATGTGGCGACCAATGATGGTAGCGCTGGAGTTCAAGGCTTCGTGACCGATGTGCTCAAGCAACTATTGGCTGAAGGCAACCAGTATGATGAGGTCATCTGTATCGGTCCGCTACCCATGATGAAGGCAGTGGTTGGCATTACCAAGCCGCTAAGCATTCCAACAGGGGTTTCGCTTAACCCGATCATGATTGATGGCACGGGCATGTGCGGTGGCTGTCGTGTCACAATTGGGGGCGAAACGAAGTTTGCCTGTGTGGATGGACCCGATTTCGACGGGTGGCTAGTTGATTTTGATGAATGCATCCGTCGTCAAGGGATGTACAAGGATATGGAAGAACACGTTTGTTCGATCGGATGGGAGAACATCAGCCAATGACTAACATGAGCAAAACGAAAGTAAGAATGCCCGAACAGCCACCACTTATTCGGAATCATAACTTCGAAGAGGTAACACTCGGTTATACCCCGCGGCAAGCGATGGAGGAGGCGGAGCGGTGCCTTCAGTGCAAGAATAAGCCTTGTATTGGTGGCTGCCCGGTAGGTGTCCCTATCCCAGAATTTATCCAATTAATCGCCGATGGCGATTTTATAGCCGCATACCAGAAGATTATTACAGAGAATAGTCTACCTGCCGTTTGTGGTCGCGTATGTCCGCAAGAAAATCAGTGCGAGGGCGTTTGTATTCGTGGTAAAAAAGCAGAGCCTGTTGGCATTGGGCGGCTTGAACGCTTTGCTGCGGATTATGCCTTAAGCTCTGGCTTCGTTCAGAAGAATGAGATAGCTAAGAATGGGATGAAGATTGCTGTTGTTGGCGGTGGTCCTGCTGGTTTAAGCTGTGCCGGAGATATGGCTAAGCTTGGTTATGATGTGACGTTATTTGAGGCGCTCCATGAGCTTGGTGGTGTGCTTACTTACGGGATTCCCGAGTTTCGTCTGCCCAAGGATCTTGTTCAGGAGGAGATCAATAAGATCGCTGAGATGGGTGTGACAATCCATCGCAACGTCATCGTCGGTCGTTCCATGACGGTTGATGAATTGCTGGAGGATGGCTATAAAGCTGTATTTGTTGGCAGTGGAGCGGGTTTGCCGCGGTTCATGGGCATCGAAGGGGAGAATCTCAATGGCGTCTATTCGGCCAACGAATATTTGACTCGGGTTAATCTGATGCGCGCCTACGAATATCCGAAATACCCGACACCCGTGAAAACTGGCAAGCGGGTCGCCGTTGTTGGTGGTGGCAATGTAGCGATGGATGCAGCACGAACGGCGCTACGTCTCGGAGCGGAGGAAGTAAGCATTGTCTACCGCAGAGGGATGGACGAGTTGCCTGCTCGGGCAGAAGAAGTCCATCATGCGATGGAGGAAGGGATTCAGTTCCGTCTGCTTGTTAACCCAGTGCGTATTCTTGGAGATGGCACATGGGTTCAAGGTATGGAATGTGTGGAGATGGAGCTTGGCGAGCCAGATGCTTCAGGGCGACGCAGCCCACGTGAGAAAGCCGACAGTCTCTTCACACTTGAACTAGAGACGGTGATCATGGCGATTGGTCAGAATCCGAATCCACTCATTCGCCAGACAACCAGTGGTCTGGATACCCATCGCTGGGGTGGGATAATCGTCGATGAAGCTACCATGCGTACGAGTAAAATGGGCGTCTATGCAGGTGGCGATGCCGTTACCGGTGCGGCGACAGTTATTCTCGCCATGGGCGCAGGCAAGAAAGCAGCACAGGCGATTCACCAGGCGCTGACTATAGGAGTGGCTAACATTATTTAAAGCAGCATATTCAATAAACAGTATAAATATAAATTAAGCTTTCGCGGCCTTGCTGGCTGATATGCTCCCATCATAGTAGACAGTAGAAAAAGCAAAAACTTCTACTGCTACAATGATGGGAGTTTTTCTAATGT
>JAIMBU010000175.1 GCA_023511325.1 Gorillibacterium sp. | reverse complement strand
CACCTACCTTTACCCCGGCTGCTGGAACCTACACCTCAGCGCAGAATGTAACGCTGACAAGCGCGACAGCAGGTGCAGTTATTAAATATACGACGAATGGCTCGACTCCTACAGCGGCATCGCCAACTTATACTGGGGCGATCAACGTGGCAGCATCGGCTACGCTTAAAGCGATTGCAACCAAAGCAGGCCTGACGGATTCGGCAGTGGCGTCAGCGGCTTATATCATCAACACGGGTTCTCAGCAGCCAGGCAACTGGAACCTAGTATGGAATGATGAATTTAATGGGACCGCTGGCACTGGTGTCGATACCTCCAAGTGGACTTACGAAACTGGTGGCGGCGGCTTCGGTAATAATGAGCAAGAGAATTATACCAACCGCACAGCCAATGTGTATTTGGAGCAGGACCCTGCGGATGCGAATAACCGGCTCCTGGTGCTTAAAGCGATCAAGGAAAACTATGAAGGCAGCAGCTATACCTCAGGTCGGATAAAGACTCAGGATAAATACAGCTTTACTTACGGCCGGGTGGAAATGAAAGCAAAACTCCCGCAGGGACAGGGAATATGGCCAGCCTTCTGGATGCTAGGCGATGATATTACCACAGCGGGATGGCCTAATTGTGGTGAAATCGACATTATGGAGTTCGTTGGCAAAACTCCAACTAATGTATATGGGACCATACATGGACCGGATTACAGTGGCGGCGGTGGTATAGGCACATCCTTCACCTATCCAGCTGGATTTACCAATAGCTTCCATACCTACGCCATTGAGTGGGAGCCGAATGTAATCCGCTGGTATTTTGACGGACAATTATTCCAGGTCAGGACCGTAGATGACCTATCTGGAAGAACCTGGGTGTTTAACCACAATCATTTCATTCTCCTAAACTTAGCAGTAGGTGGAGAATGGCCTGGAGGTCCAGATGCCACAACGATATTCCCGCAGAAGTACTTGATCGACTATGTGCGGGTATACCAACGGCAAGGTGGGGTTTATCCTCCTCCAGTGGTCAGGAATATCACCAGCATACAAGCAGTAAACGGACAGTACGTCTCGGCTGACAACTACAACAACAGCCTGCTCACGCCAAATCGTGTAGCAGCAAGCACATGGGAGAAGTTTGAGGAGATTAATGCAGGCAACGGAAAAATTGCCCTCCTTGCCTTAATGAATTACAAATATGTGACCGCGGGAGCAGGTGGGAACGGGCAGTTTGTCGCAAACAAAGATACAATCGGACCTTCCGAGACCTTTCAGAAAATTGTTAACAGTGATGGAACAGTTTCGCTAAAAAGCGATGCCAACGGAAAGTATGTTTCTGCTACTGGCACAGCTCCGTTAACGGCCAGTGCAGCCACTATCGGAGCTAACGAGAAATTCCATTTCTCCAATTAACAATGGCTCGGGCGCAACTATCTCAAACGGAATAAGTGGCAGCATAGGCTTAACTGATAGCTAGCAGAATAGCTATCGATTGGTAAGGTAGAACAAGAACATAACTTCCTCTTTTTTTTGCTGCTGCTTTGTGGTATTCCATACAGGGTAAAGCAAAATTACAGAGGAAGTTATGTTTTATCCGCAACACAAGGAAAAAATACCAGGAGGCCAAATTATGTCGAAAAGGAAGGCAACCTCTTTCCTGCTAATCCTAACTATGGTAATGAGTTTATTCGCATCGGCAGGGCTCAGCACAGCCGCGCCCGGTGATCCAGGAAAGATAGAAGCTGAAAGCTATGCCAACATGTTTGGAGTTGAGACGGAAATAGCCTCGGAGGGTGGCTTGAATGTAAGCTATGTCGATGCTGCTGACTGGATGGATTATACAGTCAATGTGCAGACGGCCGGAGTCTATAAAGCTGAGTTTAGGGTATCCAGTCCCTATGCGGGGACCCAATTGCAGTTGCTTAAAGGCACCACTGTATTAGCAACTGTAACCGTTCCCAATACAGGCGGATGGCAGAACTGGCAGACGGTTTCAGCTTCAGTTAATCTGACCGCAGGAAGCCAAACCCTGCGGGTATATGCAGTTACCAATGGCTGGAACCTCGACTGGCTGAGCCTTACATCGACAACGGCTGTAGATCAAGTGGCAGCACCTACCTTTACCCCGGCTGCTGGAACCTACACCTCAGCGCAGAATGTAACGCTGACAAGCGCGACAGCAGGTGCAATGATCAAATATACGACAGACGGCTCAACTCCTACAGCGGCATCGCCAACTTATACCGGGGCGATCAATGTGACAGCTACTACCACCATTAAAGCCATTGCAACTAAAGCGGGCTTGACCGATTCGACGGTGGTAACAGCAGCGTATACGATCAATTCCAACCCGGCTACAGTAAATATACCGATGACAGGTCCCTATGTTCAATATTTGGAAATGGGACTCAGTCCGGCTGATCTAAATCTTGTGTCGACGTTGAAATCACAGAACACGACGATCAATCAACAGATGAAATATAATGTCGGCACCACGGTGACCATTAGCGTCAACTACATGGTGGAGCAGAAACAGGTTTTATTCAAGACAACGGATCAAAGCGGCAAGCTCATCCAAGGCAATCCGTTAACCTTCACGGTACACCCTAGTTCAACCGTGACTGTTGATGTTACGGACCGGTCAGCAGTGGCGACTCCAATTTTCACGCCAGCTGGCGGAACCTATACTTCAGCGCAGAGTGTTACGTTAGCTTGTGCGACAGCAGGAGCGACCATCAGGTATACGACGGATGGCTCCACACCCACTATGGCGTCTGCAACCTACACCCAAGCGATCAATGTAACGAGAACAACGACAATCAAAGCATTTGCAGCCTTGGCAGGGATGACGGATTCGGCCATAGCAACTGCAACGTATACAATCGGGTCAAGCATCACCAACCTTGCCTTGAATAAGAATGCAGAAGCACTTACTTTTATCGGAGGTAATACAGCAGGTGCCGCTTTTGATGGAAATCCTGAAACCCGCTGGGAGTCAAAGTTTGAAGATCCACAGTGGATCTATGTAGACCTTGGTGAAAATACCATTGTCGGGGGAATCAAACTTTATTGGGAGACTGCAAGAGCCAAGTCCTACGTAATACAGGTATCAACAAATAATAACAATTGGAATGATATTTATACCCATACAGACGGAATGGCAGACGAAATCACCTTAGCAAAGTCAGTGACAGCTAGATATGTGAGGGTGTACGGTACAGAAAGGAGTACCGAATATGGTTATTCCTTATGGGAATTTGAGGTTTATGGTCAAACCGCACCACAGCCTCCTCAAGTGGCTGCACCTACGTTTACTCCTGTCGCCGGAACCTATACGTCTGCACAGAATGTAACGATTAATTCTGCAACAGCAGGTGCCACCATCAAGTACACAACAGATGGCTCTACGCCTACTGGGGCATCCCCGACCTACACTGGAGCAATCAATGTGGCAGCAACAACGACGATTAAAGCGATGGCAATCAAGTCGGAAATGACGAATTCGGCAGTGGCTACCGCAGCCTATACCATCTCCGCCTTTAAGCTGCTTTCTCCAGTAAATGGACAGATGATTACCAATACTAGAACGCCACTTTTGTCTTGGGAGCCCAAAGCGGGAGCCGCGAGGTATGAAGTGTGGGTGAACCTCTCGAGAACGGATTATGACTGGAACGCCTCAGGAAACCTGCTTGACAGGTATACCAAGGTTGGCGAAGTCACCGGAACCAGTTTTAATGCACCGTCGCTCGTTGATCGTTGGACCTACAAGTGGTATGTAGTGGCTGTTGATGGGAGTGGAAGCAGGAATCAGTCCAATATCGGACAATTCAGTGTTTATCTTCCTTATCTGGAGCAAGTCGCGGATGGTGTGAATCTTGTTGGCGGCAGTCGGGATTTAAATAAGAATGGCGCAATTGAGCCTTATGAAGACTGGCACAACCCGATCTCCACACGACTCAACGATCTGATGTCGCGAATGACTAACGAAGAGAAGCTGAACCAGCTCTTCTATTCACCAGACACCTTGGATGCGCTCAATTCGCAGGCTGGCTTTGTCTTCTCCTATGGAACGCAAGACTTTATCACAGATGCTCAAAGGAAAGTATCCACTACCCAACGGCTTGGAGTGCCCATTGCCTTCACGGGAGATAAGATTCAAGGCTGGAAGACGATCTTTCCGACCGAGCTGGGACTGGCGGCAACGCGCAATCTTAACCTAGCCTGGCAAGCTGGGGATCTTCAACGCAGAGAGCAAAAAGCGTGGGGATTCACCGGAACTCTTTCGCCCTTGGCAGAGGTTGATACAAAGGTGCTCTATCCCAGGTTCCAGGAAGGAGGCGGGGAGAATGCCGATTACACAGCGGCAATGGTACGCGCGATGATCGTCGGCATGCAAGGAGGACCTGAGGTCAATCCCAAATCGATCATGATCACGGTCAAGCATTGGCCGAGTCAAGGTGCCGGTGGGGAGCAAGCGATTGTTTATGACAGTACGACAATCAAATGGCATATGAAAACTTGGTATGCGGCAATTGAGGCCAACTGTGCAACAATTATGCCTGGTTACGGTACTGCACCTTACCTTGACCCTAGTGGTGCAGGAGCAGGGGTAAGCAAGCCAACCATTGACTATTTAAGAAATGTCATCGGTTTTAATGGAGTCGTCGTAACCGACTGGTTAGCCTCGGCAACCGACACCTCGATTAAAAGTCTTAATGCAGGTACCGATGTGATGGGGGGCGCGATGGCATCGGGAACCGACTTTAATGCGCTGATCAGTTCCGTAGGCTGGACGCGTTTAAATGAAGCGGTACGAAGAGTGCTGGAGCTTAAATTCAAACTGGGTCTCTTTGAAAATCCCTATAGCGATCCGGATTATCCTACTAGCATCTGGCACAGTACGGAAAGCAACAATATCGTCAATGAGGCGGCGCGGCAATCGCTTACACTTTTAAAGAACAACGGTATTCTTCCATTAAAGGTAAACAGTGGTGAGACGCTTGTCGTAGCAGGACCACGGGCTACCAGTGACGATAATGGGAATGACAATATCGCCAATGTGATCTGGCAATCCATTTACCATGATAATCCGCAGGCCAAATCTTACTTTCAGGGAATCAAGGACAGGGCAGGGGCGAGTGTGAATGTAGCCCTTAATGACGCGACTGCGGCCAAAGCAGCCGTTGTGGTGATTGGTGAGAAAAGCTACACCCACGGGACGGAATGGGCGGATAAGCAAATTACGATTCCTGCCGACCAGGTTGCCCAGATCGACAAATTCTATAACCGTGGCATACCGGTGATTGCCGTAATTGTCATGCCTAGACCTTATGTTTTGACCGACATATTAAGTAAATGCGCTGCTGTCGTCGTGGTTTATCGGCCGGGAAATGGCGGAGGGCTGGCTACCTCACAATTGCTATTTGGTGATTATCTGCCAAAGGGTAAGCTCCCCTTCCAGCTTCCTCGCTCGGTTGATCAGGTAGGGACGGATGTCGTTACCAATCAGCTGGAGAAATGGGATCTTCCCTATGACCTAGGTGCAACTGAAGCAGAACGTGCTGAAATCCGCAACTATATCAATAACAATCAGCCAGTACCGACGACCTATGGGAATCCATTATTTCCTTATGGTTTTGGATTACAGAACTTCAATCCTTCACCGTAAAAATACTGGAGTGAGTTTACAGTTACTTTCTGCTGACACAAGTAGATAGATCCGCTTTTACGACATGCTTTACGAAGCTTAGCAAATGCAAACACTATAACCCCGGAGAGGTATCAACACCTGTTGGGGTTATTTAGTGTTTTCTTCTGGTAATAAATTTTGGGATCGCTTTAATCCTTTTGCAGAGAGAACTGAGAGAACTAGCTCTTCGGTAATACACTTTCGGCTGTTGTATTGCTTCCAATTTCCAATAGGTCTTTGCGTAGAGACATGATGATGTGACCCCTGAGGCCATTGTTGAAGCCGTCTGTTTCAAATTGATGCGCAAGGAAGTACTGAAGTGCCTCGTCACCCATTCCGATAATCGATTGATACTCACTCTGATGAGCATTAATATAATCACCAGGGTTGGAGGAGAAACCAGGTGAAGACATGATTTTAGCCAGATAAGCTTCAATTTTGGCAAGATTTGCTGTTTGTTCAGGATCAATTTGCATCGCGTTGACTTGGTTAGAAGCAACCCTTGTTGGCACAGGGGACTGCAGTACTTTAGGATTTGCCGTAAAGGCGACGATCAGCACAGCCGTTAGAAGCAGAGTAACTGCTATAACCCAGAAAGCCGGTTTCTTATAGGTAATGATATTTTTAATTCTTGATTTAATATGACTTTCTCCGAACGCAAGAGGACTACCCGTGGGCAACCCACTTCTTTTG
>JAIMBU010000174.1 GCA_023511325.1 Gorillibacterium sp. | reverse complement strand
AAAGGGAGTGTTTGCTAACGTGGAGAATTTTTTGGAAAATATAGAGTTTCTCGGTGAGGCTGCAGTTTGTGCTCGTAATGCAGAACTTGAAATGATTATTGTCCCAGCATGGGGGAGCACGGTTGTCTCCTTGAAGCACAGGCGTACAGGTGTTGAAATTCTACGTTCACCGCAGTCGAAAGAGCAATTCTGGATGAATCCGGCTCTTTATGGGACACCCGTTCTCTTCCCACCCAATCGGATCGAAGATGGTGCTTTTACCTGGAATGGTCAAGATTATCAATTCGACTGCAACGAAGAAAAGCTCGGGAACCATATTCACGGATTTGTCATGAGGAAGAAATGGGAGCTTACGGGTGCCAGGTATGAAGCAGGTCGCGTTGTCATCGAGACGTTATTCGATTCGAGTAAGGACCTAGAGGTGCTACGTCAGTTTCCGCATCCTTTTACTATCCTCCTGACCTTTGAACTGGAAGACTCGATCTTGAAGCAGACGGCAACCATTACCAACACAGGTAAAGAATCATTTCCTTGGGGGCTTGGTTACCATACGACGTTTAATTTCCCCTTCGTGCCAAGTGATCCTTTATCCGCATGCCGTTTTTCTTTGACCGCAGACAAACAGTGGGAGCTCACAGAGCGTTTTGTCCCAACGGGAAAGCTGCTGGAGATTCCCGATGCTCTAGCCCTCAATGGAGCAGGAATTACCTTGGTAGATCGACCCCTAGATGATGCGTTCCTGTCACTAGTAGGCGCTGGGGGCGAACGTAATGAAGCGGTGCTCACGGATGAGACATCCGGTATCGTCGTGACCTATGAAGCAGATGCCCACTTTAAGCATTGGGTAATCTATAACAATGACTCTACCAAGGGTTACCTGTGTCCTGAACCGTATACGTGGATTACCAATGCGCCAAATCTGGATCTGGATACAGCACTAACAGGACTTGCTGTGCTGGAACCAGGGAAGGAAACGATAGTACACTGTCAAATAAAAGTTGCTGTGCAAGACTAGATGATCTAAAATAATAATTTATCGAATTGATTCGAAAGGGTGTTAAGTGATAATGGCTTTAATTCAATGTGATTTCTTCTCAGATGCACTGGGACTTAGTACTTCGATGTATGTCATTCTTCCGCAGAAATCAGCGGGCCAGATTGGTATGGAATCATCAGGAGGTAAAGAATTATACCCGACACTTTATCTGCTGCACGGCTTGTCTGACGATCATACCATTTGGTTGCGTCGCACATCCATTGAACGTTATGTTGCGGCTCTTGGTCTAGCGGTGGTTATGCCAGCAGTGAACCGTAGCTTCTATGCTGACATGGAGCATGGGCTTAAATATTGGACGTTTGTAAGTGAGGAGCTCCCGAGAATTGCTCAGTCATTCTTCCCGCTCTCCACTGCCAGAGAAGATAACTTTGTCGCTGGACTTTCAATGGGAGGGTATGGTGCCTTTAAGCTTGCGTTGTCCTGTCCTGATCGGTATGCAGCAGCAGCCAGTCTTTCCGGGGCACTTGACGTAGCAGCTTTGGCCAAGAGGTGGGAAGATAATGGTGCGAGTGAATTTCAGTCTATTTTTGGAACACAGGAGAAACTGGAAAGCGAAAGCAATAACCTGTTTATGCTAGCCGATAAAGTTGCTGCCCGTATGGGTCCGAAGCCACTTCTCTATCAATGCGTTGGCACAGAGGATTTTCTCTATGATGATAATCAGCGCTTCTTAGAACATGCTAAGCAAAAGAAGCTCGATCTTGTCTACGAAGAAGAGCCAGGGGAACACGAATGGGGCTATTGGGATCGGAAAATCCAGCGTGTGCTTGAATGGCTTCCGTTGAAAGCTTAATATTACGCGGGAAAATTATCAGATCGTAAACATCGCCGTCCCTAGGGATGGCGATGTTTACTCATCAGGATTAATTTAGCCGTTGACGAACAGGGGAAGAGGCTGTTATGGATCGTTTTTTTGATGCTCAAGCTGCGGCTAGCTTCTTCATCTTTTCCCAGGAGCATCGGATGGCGTTGAGCGTAGTAGCTCTGCTGATCGCTCTTTTATTCTGCTTGCGCAGATGGTTTCGTGACGGGAATCAGCGGAATATCGCAAGATGGAGTATAGCTTCTGTGCTGATTCTCTGTGAGGTTTCTCTAAACATCTGGTATGTACGAGAAGGCGTCTACCAAGCGAAGGATACACTTCCCTTGGAATTATGCAGCATATCTCTTTACCTATGTGTCGTCATGCTGTTAACCAGGAGTCGGCTGCTGTTTCAAATCTGTTATTATGCAGGAATCGGCGGTGCGCTTCAAGCCCTCCTGACGCCAGTCTTGGGCTATGCTTTTCCCCACTATCGATTCTTAGAATTCTTCACGGCACATGGCTTTATCATTCTTGCTGTTCTGTTTATGATTTGGGTAGAAGGCTATCGACCGAATTTTCGTTCCATTTGGTTAACCTTAGGTTTCCTTAATCTGCTGCTGATCGTGGTTTGGTTCGTCAATCGGGCGACGGGTGGGAATTACATGTTTGTTGCTAGAAAACCGGATACAGCATCGCTGCTTGATGTACTGGGACCTTATCCTTGGTATTTGCTTTCGCTTGAAGGGGTTGTCGTGCTACTGTTCCTGCTGATGTACCTTCCTTTCGCTCGACGACGAAGTAACTAAAAAGCAGAAATAGCAAAGTAGGTTTATTCCGCCTGCACCTTCTGACCGATATAGAGACCATGATTGCTGGATCCCATAATGGAAGGCTCGCGACAGGTAGCTAGATGATAGTTGACCCACACTTTAATATAGAGATGAGCTAGATAGAGGGGTTGGATAGAAGGAATGAACCATAAAGCGATTCTTGAGCAGGCGAGATACTATGTGCAAAAAGAGCTTGAGCATGACGCCAGCGGGCACGATTGGTGGCATATTGTCAGAGTTACGCGGATAGCAAAGCTGCTTGCAGAGGTGGAGCAAGCCAGTTTATTCGTCTGCGAGCTTGCTGCGCTCCTGCATGATATTGCCGATGAGAAGTTAGCTGGGAGCAAAGAGTTAGGCCTGCAGAAGGTGCAGGATTGGCTGCTGTTAAACGGAGTAGAGGCACGGGAAGCGGATGCTGTAATGGAGATTGTCTCCACGATGTCCTTTGGCGGCGGCGGTGGCAAGCCGATGTCGACACTTGAAGGGCAAATCGTGCAAGATGCCGACCGATTGGATGCGATCGGAGCAATCGGAATTGCCCGAACCTTTGTCTACGCAGGCTCAAAGGGCACCTTGATCTACGACCCCGCGCTTAAATTCCGTAAGGAAATGACAGCCGAGCAATATCGTACCGACAAAAGTACAGCGATCAACCATTACTACGAAAAACTACTGAAGCTGAAGTCACGGATGAACACAGAGGCTGCCAAACTCTTAGCTGAGGAGCGACATCGCGTGATGGAGAGCTATCTTACAGCCTTTGATCAAGAATGGGCACTCGGTAATGAGGATTATTTGCAGGAGTCACTGATGAGTACTAATCGGCCTTCTCGGATCCATGTTACGTTCGGTGAGTCAGCCGCAGGCTCCTTAAGGCAGGCATTAAAAGGCCACCTCGGAGATGATAGAATCATCTGCTTAAGCGATGACCTCATGGTCGGCCCGCTTCATGGAGCAGATGATCCGGCAGGTCTTACCAAGCGCCTTGAATGGTGGCGAGTACTCCTGAATGGTCATGAAGGACACCCTGAGTTAAAGAAATCCGCGAATGGGTCGCAGGAAGCTATGAATGAGTGGAAGAAATCCTTGAATACTACCATGGAATATCTGTTGGAGGATGCACTTGCTTGGCTACAGTGGTCACCACGTCTGCAGGAGGTACCGCTGGTGATCTGGGCAAGTGATTCACCTTCCGAACAGACAGGATTACGTCGCTTGCTTGCTGCTCTACCGCAGCACAGCAATATTCTCCATGTGAATGCCACTATTATGATGCCGAGAAGTGACCAGAAAGCTGTTTATTTGGATACAGGTGAAATTATGCCAGATAAATTAGCCACTCTCCTCACTGAGGCTAAGCGATTGCTCCCTGAGGTTCATGCAGCTTATGTGGCGGAGTGGCAGCAACTGCTCGCTTCAGGGGGAACACTACGGATTTGGAGTAACGGTCAGCTACAGCAAGTTGACGAGGACTACTTCGATGAAACAATTATGCAGGCCATTCGTCAGTTAACCGCTCAATCTGGAGAAATGATTCGATGCGCACGAGTCGTTGGTGAAGTGATTGGTCATGCGGGAATGCGCACTAGCGACACTTATATCGAGTTTCGTATTCGCCAATTGATCCTACAAGGGAAACTCATTTATTCGGGAGAACTATACTCCATGCGTAGCTATAGTGTGAATTTAGCATAACCTTCAGAGACTTGAGAGTTTAGTGTGATCAGAGGATATTCGAATTGAGAAATAATTCAAGCCATGCTGGAATGCTCTTTTCTTGAAAAAGCATAAGTCTTTTCAGTCCCCACAAAGGTCTTGGAGTTAACTCTGAGACCAAGCTATTTTGTGGGGCTATTTTATTTGCGAAAGACCGCAACTATTGGAAGATTTTAACGTCTTATGTATATTGGGCGGTTGTATGGTCTCTTATTTAGGCATGGCTCGACGCTAATGATCACAATTCAACGCAGAATGGATGAGACACATGAAGAAGTACCGAATCTTGTTGTTTTTTGCGCTATTCTTCTTTTTAATTCCTCAATACGGACATGCTGCAGCCGCTGAAGAGAACATAAAAATTATGCTTGACGGTCAGTCATTGCAGATACCGGCAAATGTGAAAGTTGAGAACGTCAACAACAGCATCATGGTTCCGCTCCGCATGGTTGTGGAGAGCCTCGGCTTCGAAGTGAAATGGAATCAGCAGACACAATTAATTACTGTTTTTAAGGATAATCGGCAGGTAGAGCTGACGATTGGTAGTATGGTTGCCCAGGTGGATGGAGTAGAGAAGAAGCTACCGGTCGCTCCTGTGAATCGTGCGGGTACATCATTAGTTCCTTTACGTTTTGTCAGTGAAACGATGGGATTGAATGTGGGCTGGGATAATCAGCAGCGTGTTGTTTCCATCAAGACGCCTTCGGTTGAAGCGATTACTATACCAAATACGAAACTAGCCACCATTGATACGATTAGCTTCAGCGATAATCGGTTGCTGCTGGCCATAACCGGAAGTGTTAAGCCTGATTCATTAGTAATGGCGAATCCTGATCGGATTGTCGTCAACCTGCCCTACACCCAGTTCTCTAGCACATTCGGAAATGGACAATCCTCCGATACTGCGCTTAAGGGTGAGCTTCAGGTCATCGGTGATCCAACCATTGAGAAGATTCGTTATTCTTTATTTACGACGAACCCCGCAACTGTACGTGTCGTTATCGACTTGAAGGAAGCTACACCGTATGTATTGTCCACTAGTGGAGATGCAAGCTCAGGTGTGGTTATGATAAGTTTTAACGGAGTTGACCCCCTCCCTCCGGTGACAGAACCAGATCAGACCGAAGTAACACAGCCAGATGGAAGTGTAGATGGAACAGTGCCGGGCAGTACGGATGGAACAGTGCCGCCAATTCCGGGTGGTACGGATAGCACGAAACCTCCAGGCACAAGTGGGAAGAAGCTCGTTGTGATCGATGCTGGTCACGGCGACCATGATCCGGGTGCGATTGGCGTCAAGGGTAAGCAGGAAAAAGATTTTAACTTAGCTATGGTGCTAAAAGTCGAAGCCCTGCTTAAACTGGAAAACATCGATGTTATCTTGACGCGCAATGACGATACATTTGTGACACTTGCCAATCGTGCCAAAATCGCTAACGATCTCCATGCAGATGCATTTGTATCGATTCACGCCAATACTGCACCGAATTCAACTGTAGGCGGAACGGAAACCTATTACTATCATGACTCGAGTAAAACGTTGGCTAATGTGATCCATGCAAACCTGGTTACAGCTACTGGATTCAAAGACCGCAAGGTGAAATACGGCGATCTTGCGGTGCTGAGAGAGACTGTTATGCCGGCAACACTGCTCGAGGTTGGCTTTCTCTCTAATGAGCTCGAAGAGGCTACGTTATTCAATGAGGAGTGGCAGGTTCGCGTAGCAAAAGGCATCGTAGCAGGGATCAAGCAATATTTTGCCCAGATGCAGTTGAACGAAAGTGTAGGTACCAAATAATGCGAATCGATCATATTGCCATGTGGACAAATAACTTGGAGAATATGAAGCAGTTTTACATAAAATATTTCCAGGCTGCAGCAAACGATAAGTATACGAATGAGGTTAAGCAGTTTACCTCGTATTTTCTTAAGTTTGATAGTGGAACTAGACTTGAGCTCATGAGCAGACCGATTACAC
>JAIMBU010000173.1 GCA_023511325.1 Gorillibacterium sp. | reverse complement strand
ATCTTGAAAAAGGTACGGAATCCACTTGCTGACACAGTCTTATAGGCGATACTCGCCGGAGAAAACTCCATAATGGGGTTATTTTTGTCCTTGATCCCAAAGCCGCTGATTGCTTGGCCACGGTTGACATAAAAGGTCCACATCGGAATACCCTTCAGTCCGGCAAGACCCGGAAGAAAGCTGGCAAAAGGCTTGGCCTCATGAAACTGATCGATAACAAAGGTGTCTTGCTCAAAGGAATAGGCTGGCATATTCGCACTCCGTTCGTTTGATTTTATGAGCAGATTAAGAACACGGGTGATACGATTGCGGAAGTTTAAGAAACAGAAGGTAACCCTTCGTGATCTTCATTCCACTCGCACCACCCGTTGCTTGCTTCCCCAAAATCTATGCTTGAATAATCAGGGTTGCGATGGCATTGGCAGGAATCGTTTGGCTGAGTTGTTCCCCACCAAGGCTAAGGGAGAAGCTTTGCTCTGCTTCGGTTTCGTTGAGAGCAACAATAGCAAGGGTTCCATCTGGGTTGCGGAATGCAGTAGCATTCACGGCCGAGTGGTTGGAGGTCAGCCCAATACGTACAGCTCCCTGTTGAATGTATTTGCTGAAATGACCAATATAGTAGTAAGAACTGTTATAATGTAGCTCGCCTGTAATCGTATCTGCGATGATCGGAGCATCACATAAATTACCGACATGGTTTGGACCACCCGTCTCATCGAGTACGAGGTTCCAATCTAGGTAGCCCTCGCACCAGTTATTCAGGTCTCCCATCATGTTGCGACCATAGCGTTCACCAGTGAACCAAGCGCCCAGCTTAACGCCACCCTCTTGGCAGCCCTCGGTAAAGAGCAGATGTTTGTCAGGGAATAGCTCATGAACCTTGCCAACAGCTGCAAAGTCTTCACTCACATACCAGTGAAACCCCGTTCCATATACATATTTGGCTGCTTCTGGATCACAGAGAACTGCGCTTGCCCGCTCCACCATCAGATCGCGGTTGTGGTCCCAAATGAAGATCTTAACATCCTGTAGCCCCTCCTCATGCATAACCGGACCCAGATGATTCTTGATAAAATCGCGTTCCTCTTCCCCACTGTAAATACAGGAATCCCAAATTTGAACCGCTGCGGGCTCGTTCTGAACGGTAATGGCCCAGATCGGTAAGCCTTGTGCTTCATAAGCACGAATAAATTTCGTGTAATATCGTGCCCATGTCTGAGCAAACTCCGCCTTGAGTTGTCCACCATTGTTCATTTCCCCATTGGTTTTCATCCAAGCAGGCGGGCTCCATGGTGAGGCAAGCAACGTAATGGCTTCTCCCCTAACCTTAATGGCATCTTTAATCATCGGGAGCACCCATTTGTGATCGTGAGAAATATCAAAGGTCGCAAGCTCGGTATCCCCGTCTTGCACGTATGTGTAGTTGCCCAAAGCGAAATCACAGCTATGAATGTGTACCCGACCGATGCTATAGCCAAGCCCATCCTTTTGGTCAAAACAAGCATTGATCGCTTCCTGTCTTTTCTCAGGACTGATGCGGGATAAAGTATAGGCTGCGGCCTCCGTAAAGGCACCGCCAAAGCCGGTAATCGTCTGGTATTGTTCATTTGGATCTAAAACTAAATCAGCTGTTTGATCTGCTTGTTGCGCGACAAAATGAGTCCCTGTTCTTTCCGCCCAGCGTTCTCCTGTTTCCTTAGCTGTTACGATTACTTTCACTTCTGCCATTGTAGATCACTCCTTTTTTAGTTAAAAAGTTAAGGTTATTCTTTTCTTTGGGAAGGTAATGAAGTAAACCATGCTTTCTGAGGAATACAATCGAAACCGGTTTCGATTGTACGGAAAAAATTTTGAATCTACAATTCTAATTTCCGACATGAATCACGAATCATTAATTCTACAGGTTCTTTGACCACTTGAAGCTCTTCCCCTGTTTCAATGGAAGCAATCAGCATATTCGCTGCACGCTCCCCAAGCAAAAACATATCCTGATGCACGGTCGTTAGTGCGGGTGTCACGTAGCGTGCGGTCTCAATGTCATCGAAACCAATTAAGGAAATGTCGTAGGGAACACGAAGTCCCCTTTCCCGTATCGCCACCATGGCACCAATCGCCAGATTATCACCCGCCGCAACTACGGCAGTCGGTCGATCCGTTGCTTGTAGCAGCTTGCTCATCGCCTTGTAACCGCTATCAACAGAATAATCACTACTGGCATGGACAACATAGTCTGGTTTTTGGGAAAGGCCCAGTTCAGCCATAGCCCGTTCATAGCCTGCTTTCCGCGGTTTACCTGCAAAGGTACCAATTTCTCCGGCAATATGAGCGATCTTCCGATGTCCCAAGCCATACAAATAACGAACGGCTTGCAGGCTTCCCTCTTCATTATCAGAGCATACCGTTCCTGACTTCGGCGACTCTGCATCAAGAAGAACACAAGGAATACTGCTGTCCAGTAACTCAGCGAAATCTGGATCTTCCCCATCCGATTGAATGACGACAACACCTTCTACCGCTCTCATCTTGCAATGCTGCAAATAACTGTTGGGCTTGCCCCCGATGTCCTTACTTATAAACATCAGATCATACCCTTTAGTGACTGCTGCCTTCTTGAACCCTTCAATGACACCGCCGAAAAAAGGATGCTTTAACCCAAAACCAGTAGGCTCAACAAAAAGTATTCCGATCGTCCAGGAACGCTTGGTCGTCAGAGTACGCGCATGAGCATTGGGCATGTAGTCCATTTCCCGTGCCGCTTCCAAGATCTTATTACGGGTTTTGACGCTGACATCCGCATAGTTGTTAAACACCTTGGAAACCGTTGTTGGCGAGAACCCGGTAGCCTTCGCTATATCGTAAAACGTCTTCAATTGCCATTCAACTCCTGCTTACAAGGATAAACGCCTGTCGGCGTCCTTTGGCGCCGTGCGTTTGCCGATGCGGAATCAGAATTTACCTATAGCTAAGAAATCATAAATTCTGATGTAGTTAAAAAGCGCCCTATACAGGCGCTTTTGTAGCTCATAACCAAACTCGTACAGGTTTAGTGTAGGAGTCCCGCCATAATACTATGGCAAGGATTATTCCCTCACGTATTTACGGGCTTTCTCTACGACTTCATCCTCGGTTGGGGCGGTAACATAACGACCGTTGATGTAGACGAAAGCAAATCTTGAGCAGGGTCCACAGTAGGACTTACAGCCAACCTTAATCTTAACCCCTGGAGCTAGCTTCTCTAGCTTAGGAACGATTGACTTGACCTTCGTGTGCTTACATTTGTCGCAAACGCGAATTTCATTCTTGCCACTCATTAATGATCCCCGTGATTACCCTTGCTTGGGTTCGTTACGACGAAGCCTTCTTGGGGAGAATAGAGATAATCGACGATAATACCATCAAGGAGCTCTTCATTGCGATCAAGAATTACTTCGAAACCCTTGTCTGTCAGAATAATCTCATCCTGCTCTGTAGGCTTACCTAGATCCATGGCGTAATGAGCGTGACTGCCGTGCTTGTGTGAAACCAAAATGCGCAGCTTTAGGTCCTTGTTCTCTTCCTTATCTAGTTCTAGCTGAATAATTTTAGCCGCATTGCGGGTAATTTTGCAGTTCATTGTAATCGCTCCTCAGCAACAGTGTATGGTTTCTTTTATTATTGTAAAAGAAAGTGCGTTCCGAAGCAACCGTACGGGAAAGAGAATAGTAGTCTTTCATCCGTAAGGACTTATTCTAGATAAAAGCCTTGCTGCCGCAAGTACTCCTTCATATGAATCCGAGTGGGTATCGGCATTTTGTCACCCATGGCGTCGGACCATCCAGAGCACGCTGCTCCGTTTGAGCGTGAACTGATGTATGCTTTGTATATTTCGTCGTATTCATTAATCAAATTTTCTTGGATGGATGCATCATAACGGTTCCGATGTAATACTGCTTTCTGCGGCAACCGCGGACGTATATGGGGAGCTTGGTCTGGCTTACCGACACACATCCCAAATACCGGATAAACAAGCTCTGGTAAGCCAAGTAGCTTCGTCACTTCCGCGATTTGGTTGCGAATACCGCCAATATAGACAATCCCGTAACCCAAGGATTCTGCAGCGATCGCTGCATTCTGAGCAGCAAGGGTAGTATCGATCGTAGCGATCAGGAAGTTCTCCGTGGTGCTGGCAATCTCCACCTCATCTCCCTTACTTATCTGTACAGCAGTCTTAAGCCTCTGCAGATCTGCACACCAGACGAGAAAAACAGGACATTCCTCCACATAAGCTTGATTGCCGCAAAGCACGGACAATTCCTTCTGGAGTTTCGGGTCAGTTACGGCAATCACGCTATAGGCTTGTACACCACTTGAAGTTGAGGCCGTCTGAGCAGCAGTAATGATCGCCTCCAATTCATGCTCGGCAATGGGCTCTTTAGTAAATTGACGTATGGAGCGATGTCCATTCAGCAAGCGAATCGTTTCGTTCATAGCTTCATTCCTCTCCAACTAACAGATATATAGCTGGATTATAGCAAACTCCGAACCTGGATGCCATCGCTACTAACCAGCAGTTCCGGCAAGTCCAGCTGTAGCTCGATTAATCAATACAGAACACTTCCCCGGGGTAACCGTGACAGACAGTGAAACCAACGTGTACAATAATCGTATAAAGAACCGACAAAAAAGAAAATTGAGGTGGCTTCTGACCATGATGTCTTTTTACAAGAAATATTACAAGACGGTCTTCGACCTAGCGCTCATCGTGTTGACCGTGTATCTTTTTATGCTGCTCTTCAGCTATCTGTACAAAATCGCCACGCCAATTTTTCTAGCATTCATCATCTTCGCTATGATTGAACCACTGGCCAAATGGCTCAATCGTCGCGGCATGAAAAAATCGTTGGCTGCTGCCCTGACCACGTTACTGTTTGTCATATTTATTATTGCTGTCCTAGTTGGACTTGGAGCCATTCTGGTCACACAGACTTCTAATCTGATTGATAAACTAAGTACATACCAAGGCACCATGCAGCAATCCATTCAGGACAACTCCGTCATTTGGCTAGACCGGATGGATACGATCTCTCCAGAAATTGTTGAGAAGGCCAAAGAATATAGTTCAACCCTCATTGGACTGCTCTCCGGTTGGGCAAGTGCGTTCCTGCTTGGTTTGTTATCTTGGCTGACCTCCTTCTCTTCTTTCCTTGTCAGCTTCGTCATCGGGATTATCCTCGCCTATTTTCTCAGTATCGAAATCGAGGATTGGAAAAATACAGCGAAGAATAAGACACCCCGCACGTTTAAGACCGCTTTTATTTTCCTTAAGGAAAATGTTCTAGCGGGTATTGGAGGATATTTGAAGGCACAGCTCAAAATGATCAGCATCACCTTCATTGTGATTCTCATCGCTCTGCTTATCCTCCGGGTGAACAATGCGCTGACGATTTCTCTATTGGCCGCTGTTTTTGATCTGCTTCCCCTCTTAGGGGTCTCGACCGTTTTTGTTCCCTGGATCATCTACCTGTTTATTGTTGGACAAACCTCGCTTGCAATCTGGTTGACTGCTCTACTTGCTATTGTACTGCTTGTCAGACAAATTCTTGAGCCGAAAATTACCGGGGACACACTTGGGGTTTCTGCCTTCACCATGTTAGCGTTCATGATCATTTCCTTATCTATCTTCGGAGTGGCTGGCTTGATCATCTCCCCCATTCTGATCATCACGCTTAAAGCTCTCCATGAACAGGGCTACTTGAAGCGGTGGATTCGCCTGCCCGAGGGCGAGTATGACGAATCACCCTGATGCTCTCACATCAAGCTCTAATATGGCTTCCATCATCCAAGCTCGGACGATACAAGTCGATGAGCCGCAACCAATTGCCCGGCTGCATTTTTCCCCCACATAGAAACCTCGGTCTGGGTTGCAGCAGTTCCTCCCGTCGTAATTATAAATTCAAAGGCATCAAAGTTAGCGGAGTAATTCTGGGTTACCACTTGGTTTGGAGCAACTCCGAACGATCCCAGTGCATACAAGGTTCTTGTCCCCGTTAAAATATAGCCTTGTATAAGCACAGTCGCGAAATTGACGGAATCCCGATTAGTGATTTTTATTGTTACCTGTTGAGTAGGCCGGACACCACTGACCGCATTATTCTGAATCGGTCCACTTAATAAAACTGCCATTGAATCATTCCTCCTAAATTCAGCTATTTTGTTTTGGATTCTACTTCTACTCTATGCAAGGTTTAAAATAAGGTTTGGACTGGATTGTCTAAGGGTTCCTCCAAAACGCTTGGTGGAAGCATCGTATAAGACTGCATACTTGAATAAGAAAACAGTATATAGAGGATGATTGGTTCGTATTAGTGAAGCTCCTGAAAATAAACATGCAGGCCCCCTCGTAAAAGGGGGCCTGCAT
>JAIMBU010000172.1 GCA_023511325.1 Gorillibacterium sp. | reverse complement strand
GTTTAAGGACAATAAGGGCTATACGGTCCGAAAGCCTGATCTAACGAGCCAAAAAACAAAAATAGCTGCCATACAGTCCGCAACGTTTTTATCACACTCAACATCTTCTCACGATAGATTGAGGATTTAAGGTTTCTTGAAAGTTAAGTTTCCTTCTTAATCGGTCGTCTCGTTTATGAATAAGCTTCTGCTATGCTGCTGCGATTTACACGGGAGTGGATCAGGTAAAAACCAGCGGACAAGAGCGCGGTCCCCATTGCCAGCCAGGCAACGGGTATCAGTCCCCCGTTATCATAGAGAGTACCCATCAGGAATGGGCCGACCACACGCCCAGCCGAGCCGATGCCACCTGTGAGGCCAATGTAGAAGGGAGCATTCTTTCCCCCATGCTCCGATAGGTAGGCGGGCATGACAGGAGAGATTAGCATTTCGCCAAAGGTGATTAGCACCATCGCGAATACCATACCCGGATAGCTATGCAGCGCAAGAATGACAATGTAGCCGCCAGCATAGAAAAAGCTGCTCACAATCATTTGCGCAGATAATGATTTGGCGATGAAACGCTTGATCAGACTGATTACAGGCTGTGCTGCGAAGATGAGGATTCCATTCAGTGTCCAGAGAAAGCCATAAGAGCTTTTGGGCATCCCAACTGATATGATGTAAGGGGACACGCCTGTGTTCCAGAGTGAATTTCCGAGATGCAATAGCAAGGCAGCAAGTGCCATATATAGATAGAGTCGGTAATTTCTCATCAGCAGCCAATGGCTTGCTCCAGGCGTGACGCTATGAGCTGAAGCAACAGTGTGTTTGGTTGTTGTTTCATCATCGATTTTTTTAAGATAGAGCAAAAAGAAAACAGCAAAAACCGCCGATGTTACACCGTTAAGCACAAAGCTGAGCGAATAAGAAACATCGGCAAGAAATCCGCTCAGCGCTGTTCCAATCGCTACGCCGATATTATTCGCTACATAAATGACATTGAATAATTCCACCCGCTTCTTAGCAAAGCGAAAGCCAATAAATGACTGGATTGCAGGCATGGATAATGCATTGAATAACCCAATGAGTGCCATCATAGCCATAAAAGCGTACCAGGAGTGGCTAACGACAGGAAGCATAAATAGGCCCAATGCGTTCATACCAAGTGCACCAACAATCAGACGTTTAACACCGACTTTATGGTAAAGCGCTCCACCAAGTAGCTGTCCAATGATCCCGCCTACAGCTTGAACCAGAATGACCAATCCAGCATCCGACATGCTCCGACCCAGTTCATCAAAGACGAACATCGAGACCAAGGGCCACATTAAGGCACTTCCCGTGGCATTAATTAGACTGGCAACCAGAAAAACCTTTACTTCTTTAGGATATTGATCTAACACCTTCATCGCTTTATTAAGCCCCTATCACTAGCTTTCTCGTAGGTCATAAAGTTCATTATAGTACTTCAACTGAGCTAACGTATATAATAAAACTTGGAGGTGTGTGATCATGAAGGAACAGAAAAAAATTAGCTGGGGGATTCTGGGACCCGGTAACATTGCCGGGCAGTTTGTCAAGGATCTCGTTCATGCTGAAGGAGCGCAGGTAGTAGCTGTCGGCTCCCGCACGAAAGCCAATGCTGAGCGTTTTGCTGAGAAGCACGGAATCCCACGGGCTTATGGGAGCTATGAAGAGCTTGCTCTAGATAATGAGGTCGAGATCATCTATGTAGCGACTCCGCATCCCGCGCATAAGGATAACGTCATGACGTGTCTACGTGCTGGCAAGGCTGTCCTCTGTGAGAAGCCGTTCACGATGAGTGCTAATGAAGCTCGTGAATTAACGGCTTATGCGGAGGCGAATAAGCTTTTCCTGATGGAGGCCATGTGGACGCGCTACTTGCCAACCATTCGCAAAGTACGGGAGTGGCTCTCAGCAGGAAAGATTGGCGAAGTACGATTGTTGAAAGCCGATGCTGGCTTTCGCAGTGATTGGAACCCGGAAGGGCGCCTACTAAATCCAAAGCTTGGCGGTGGCGCACTGCTTGATATCGGAATCTACCCGATTTCTTTTGCTTCGATGATATTTGGCCAAGCTCCAGCGAAGATAGTCAGTGCAGTCCACTTGGGAGAAACAGGAGTCGACGAGCAGTTCGCGGTAACCTTTCAGTACCCGAACGGGAGCATTGCTAATCTAAACGGCAGCATCCGTTTGCAAGTGCAAAGTGATGCCTATTTGTATGGCACCGAGGGTTACATCTTCATTCCAAATTTTCTTTCTGCTCGAACGGCTACGCTTTTTGTGGCTGGCGGTGAACCGGAAATATTCGCCGACCATAATGTCGCACACGGGTTTGCTTATGAGGCGGAAGAAGCCATGCAAGCTCTTAGGGAGGGTCGGACCGCGAGTGAGATTCTTACTCCCGAGGAGACCTTGCAGATCATGAAGACAGTCGATGCAATCCGGGCCGAATGGGGACTTCGTTATCCATTTGAGTGAATCGAGAAAATGCACGGATGACTAAGACTATTTGTCCACAACATCGCCAGTTGCTCTGAATATAATTTACTGTCAGAGCAAAGGGAGGTGAATAAGGATGACTACTTTCTTAGATGCAAGAACTTCACAGAATGCTAGTTTTGCCAACTCGATTGCTATTCCTATTCTGGTAATCAATACACCGCAATTGATCGGCCAAATCGGATTGATCACATTGGGAGCAGGTACGAATGTACGTGTTCAGCTTAGCGGAACAGCCTCATTCCAGCTTCCGCTGCTTCCTATTGCTACAACAATAACGATTACGATTGTCAGAGGCACATTGCCGACAGATCCACTGATTTACTCCGCCAGTGAAAGTCTGAACCTGGCGATATTGGGTCCTCAGGTTCTCACAGCAATCGCTTCGGATTTCCTTCCACCAGTTACACCGCAATTAACTTACACCATGTTTGCCGCCGCCGATGCTTTAGGTACCATACGGGTTGGTCCAGAAAGCTTGAATGGTTCTGTCGTTTCAGACTAACCTATCGTGATTTAGGGTCAGAGGATCGTATCCTCTGGCTTTTTTTGTTTTTACTAATATAGGAATAGAACACTGAAAAATATACTTGACAACGTAGGTGGGCAGCCGTTAATATATCCATATAGGATATATCCATTAATGATATATAATCTGAGGAAGTGATCATATGCCAAGAAACAGTACATACGACATGGAGCAGCTAACCGATCCAGCCTATTATATTCTCATTTCGCTGCTGAAGCCTAAGCATGGATATGGGATTATGAAGTACATTGGGGAGCTAACCGCGGAAGAGGTAACGATAGGACCTGCCACGCTTTACACGCTAATCAAAAAAATGCAGCAGGCCAATTACATCACGCTTAATATCGATGAGGACGAACGACGTAAGACCTACACATTGACTGGAAAAGGGCAGTCGATGATTGTCAATGAGATTGAACGGCGTTCTAGAATGGCACGGCATGGGATGCTGGCAATTGATCAAGCCAAGGAGGCAGATGGTAATGAGCAAGAATAAGCAGACACGTTATATGGTATCGGCAGGACTCGCTTTTTCCGAAGAACGGGAGATGTGCAAGTTAAGCAGAATGGCAGCCAAAGGCTGGCTTCTAGAATCCTTTTCCTTTGCTGGTTTTACCTTGAGACGAGGAAATCCACAGGAGCTCATCTATTGTCTAGATATGCAAACCATACCTGCGGATGAGCAAGAGGAATATCATGATACCTTTAGAGCCAGTGGCTGGCAGCCGGTATGCTTTGTCGGTAACATGCACATTTTCTCGGCAGCACCGGGGACAAAGCCGATTTATTCCGATCGAAGTAGCCTGCGTGAGAAGTACATCCGAGCTAATCGAATGTTTAAACGGTCAGCCATTATATTTGGGTTGCTTACCTTGTTCGGTCTTATTGCAACATATCTGACGGAAAAAAGTGAAAGTACCGCGCTCCCTTACAATATCGCCTGGGTTTTAACTTTATTCTTTCTGGTACTAGCCACTCCGAGCTGGATGGTTTATATTGCTTATCGGGTCCGCCTGCAGCGACTGAAGTAAAAATAGCCACCTCCCGGATTATCGGAGAGGTGGCTATTCCATATTACGCCATATAAATCTAATACCAGCCCCATACCATGGCGAACAAGGTGCCAAAGATCGTCACGAGTGCGACAAATAAGGCGTAAGCCATGTTGAGATACAACGTTTTTCGCGAAGCGGTTTCAGAGATGTGCATGAACACGAACAGCTGCACAGAAGCCTGAATAAAGGCGGTCACCAGCAAAATGGTCAATCCCATTGCGACAGACAGTTCGAAGTAGACGACGGACAGGGCAACAACTGAAAGGACCAGGGAGAATAAGTAACCCATCACATGACGAATCGGAAATAATTTCAACATGTCACATCAGTCCTTTCAGGTAGACGAAGCTGAAGATAAATATCCAGACCACATCAAGAAAGTGCCAGTATAGAGAGAAGATGAACGACTTATTAGCGGTCGCTTCCGTGATCCCTTCTTTCCTAAGCTGCAGCATAATCGCAGTACCCCACAACGCCCCGAAAGTTACATGTGCTCCGTGTGTACCCAAGAGAACAAATAAACTGGATAGGAAGGCGCTGGTAGTCAAGGTAGCTCCTTCGTGGACATAAGAGGTGAACTCATAAATCTCTACGCCCAGAAAGCCGAGACCAAGAAGCAGCGTAAGGGAGAAGAAGACCATCATCGGCTTTTTTAGCCCAAGCCTCATCGCGTTTACGGCTAAGCCGATGACAAAGCTACTGGTCAGGAGCAGGAATGTTTCGGCGACTACACCGGGTAGCTCGAAGATTTCTTTGCCATTGGGACCACTGCCAGTACGGTTAAACAAGACAAAGTAGACGGTGAACAAAGTGGCGAATAGGGCAACCTCCGCTCCGAGGAACAACCAGAAACCGAGAATTCGGTTGCTGTTCTCTGCGGTTCTGTATTCTAACGGCACTGTGTTATTGGAAGGCTTCATAACTGTCCACCTCCCAGCTTAAGCTCTGTTTCTTTGATTTCTTTAATCGAAATGATCACTCCATGATTACGTTCAAAGGAACGGTAAGCCAAGAGAGCTAACACGCATAAGCCCATGAGCACGGCAGGAGGCCACCAGCTAAAGACAACGGAGAATCCGAGGAAGAAGAAAACGCCACCTAGCATCACTGGTACTCCACTATTGCTCGGCAAGTGGATCGGTTCAACCTTCCGTTTGAATAAGGATGTATTCTGCATCTTGGCATACCAGTAAGCGTCACGCGTTTCCACTTCCGGAATGACCGCGAAATTGTAAATTGGCACTGGACTATGTGTTGCCCATTCCAAGGTGCGGCCACCCCAAGGGTCACCCGTTGTCTCCCGTGGACTGTAGCGGAAGCTCCAGTAGATGTTATACACCAGAACAGCGAATCCAGCAGCCATGCCCAAGGCGCCAACCATCGAGACCATGCTGAGTGGACCGAAGCCACTTTCTTCTGAGTAGGTATACATCCGCCGTGTCATGCCATTTAGCCCGAGGAAGAACATCGGCATGAAGGTTACGTTAAAGCTAATCGCTAATAGCCAGAAAGCAAGCTTTCCCTGCTTTTCATTGAGCCGGAAGTTAAAGATTTTCGGAAACCAGTAATAGAATCCGGCAATAACAGCGAATACCGTACCAGGAATCAAGACGTAATGAAAGTGAGCGACCAAGAACATCGTATTGTGATATTGGTAGTCAGCACTTGCCATGGCTAACATGACGCCGGTCAAGCCGCCGAAGGTAAAGATCGGAATGAAGGCCATGGAGTAAAGCATCGGTACAGAGAAGGTTATTCGACCTTTTCGCAGAGTAAACAGCCAGTTGAAAATCTTTACCCCTGTGGGCACGGCAATGGCCATCGTCGTGATCGAGAAGAAACCGTTGACTGCTGCATTCTGACCCATCGTATAGAAATGATGAGCCCAGACAAGGAAGGAGAGCAGCGATATAGCGACCATACTAATGATCATCGAGGTATAGCCATACAGATTCTTCCGGGAAAATGTGGCGATGACCTCACTGTAAATTCCAAAAGCAGGTAGGATGACAATATAAACCTCAGGATGACCCCAAACCCAGAACAGGTTGGCCCAGAGCATATCCATTCCACCGTTACCCATTGCAAAGAACTGTCCGCCGAAGATTCGATCGATCGTCATCAGCAGCAAAGCAATCGTCAGCACGGGAAAAGCGAAAATGATAATGACGCAGGTGATCAGTGTCGACCAAGTAAACATCGGAAGCCGCATCATTTTCAGTCCGGGAGCCCTCATTTTCAGAATCGTGACGATAAAGTTAATCCCGGTTAAGAGTGTTCTGATTCCAGCAATCTGCAGGTCGACAGCGTAGTAG
>JAIMBU010000171.1 GCA_023511325.1 Gorillibacterium sp. | reverse complement strand
GACGTAGCTCAGCTTGGTAGAGCACCTGCTTTGGGAGCAGGGGGTCGCATGTTCAAATCGTGTCGTCCCGACCATTTATCTTTTTATGCGGGTGTAGTTCAATGGTAGAACTTCAGCCTTCCAAGCTGATAGCAGGGGTTCGATTCCCCTTACCCGCTCTAATCTTTTAACTCAAAAACCCTTATGGCATAAGGGTTTTTTCTTTGTCCACATTTCGGTACTGATTCTTACTTCAGGCTGTTGTTGACGGATTGTTGACGTAAATTTAAACCTGGGTCGAACTTATCCAGTTTGGAAGCTGTTTCTTTCTTTACCTTCTTGGTAACGTGAGCATATAAATCTGCTGTTGTTGAATACTTCGTATGGCCTAGCCGCTCCTGAACGCTCTTAAGGTCTGTCTCAGTCTCGATCAGAAGAGTAGCAGCCGTATGCCTCAAACTGTGCAGCGGAGCCTTGGGCAGGCTGTGAGCCTCCAAGAATCGTCTCCATTTCATTGAGGGTGTGTTGTGATATACTGGATTGCCATTCTCACCATGAAAGACATACTGCTTATCCCCACCGAGCCATTTATCTCCGATCTTCATCTTCTCTTCCAGCCATGAGAAACGGAAACGTCGCAGCTCATTCATGAACCATTCAGGCATGTCCACCTCACGGTGAGAACCCTCTGTCTTTGGAGCCTTCTCGAACGGCTTACCATCTTGGCTGGCCGATATGGATTTACGTACCCATATTGTGCCGGCTTCAAAATCCACCGAGTCCCACTCTAGCGCGACCAGCTCACCTCTTCGAAATCCTCCAAGCATTGAAGCCATGAAAAAGATCTTCCACCTAGGCGGTTCTGACTGTAGGGCTGCTATAACCTTCTGAGCATCTATGGCATCGTAATACTTCGCTTGCTTCTTCTCCACCTTCGGACGTTCCGCACCAACGACCGGATTCCTTGTTAAAACGTTCCACTTAACCGCCTGATTGAACACGGACTTCAACACTTTGTAGATATACAGCTTCGTGCTTCCAGACAGCTTTGTCTTGTCCAGATCATCAAAAAAGGTCACGATAAGCATCGTACTTATTTCGTGGAGTGGAACATGACCGAAAACTGGAAACAGATCGTGCTCCAGGTGATGCGTATAATTCTGAGCAGTCAGTGGTGACATGCTCTTTTTCATGTACTTAGGCATCCACTCATTGCGAGCAAACAATTCGAATGAATCTTTAGAGGGCTTAATATATTCGCCACTTTCTACAGTTTGTTTAAAGATGAGCAATTGATCGTTCAAATACTCCTGCAGCTTGCGCTTGGTTTTGAGCAGCTTGTCATCCTCAATCTTTAAAGTCTTCGTTACCTTCTTCCGGCTGCCATCAGCTTTGTAGCCAGCTTCTACTACTAACAAAAACGATCGATCTCCTCTGCGTTGAATGCTTGGCATAGGGCCTAATCCTCCTTAGTTTAATTACAATGAAAGATACCGAATACCAAATTTATTATCGGCAAATGCTTTTTTTGCAATCTCATGAATTTCATCATCCGTTGGTTTTCTTATTAATATCGCTGAGATATCGTTGCTTGTATATTTACGACCTTCGATTCTATAGCCTTCCATATTCAACATATCGGAGACATTTTTGACACTACCTTCTATTACATATTTATGACATACCTTTTGTTCAAAAGTGATGGGCTCGTAGGATTCTATTAAAGCAATTATATGCTGTTGGATTTCAATGCTCTTCTGAAGTTCTAATATATATTCTTTTCGATTCGCAAGATTTATTTTCTTCACAATTATTTTCTCCTTAGTCTTAGTAATAACTGAGCAGGAAAGGGTTTGCGCTTTTCACCTTTTTATTGAATAGTCATGAATGTTATTGGCCAATTTGACAAGTGTCTATGTGTAATAGTATAAAATTATCAAATTATGCAGTTTGAAAAGAATGCTGCAGATTACTTTGCCTGTTGAGTTGCCGTTAACTGGTTTGTTGGATCACTTTCAATAGTATCTAACTATACTGGACGGTATGTTTTTCCCGTTACCGCAGTCATGATTCTGGCCTTTAACTCTACTTGATCTTCTTTACTCATTTCTGATACTGCTTGTTCTACATTGTCGTAAACAACGTTATTATCCTCATCCACGAAGCAGATGGTTACCTCTATTTCTTCAGGACCTTTCTTCATGGTCATCCCTCCTGTAAAAAGCTTTTGTTTTCAGGTACAGCATGGAGAACGGTTAAATATGTATAGACACCACGCGTTGTCTTCATTGTATCGACTAAATGACTTGTTAATATGCTGTTAGTTGGCTTGTTAGATTATCATCAATAGTTTGATAAACCCCACATTGGGTAACGGTTATTAGCCAGTTTCTGTATGTTGATTAGCCTGTTATATATCGAGGAAGTTCTTCTCAAAAGGAAACAAATTTATTACCACTAACATGGTGCGTTAGAGTAAAGCTTTTCTTTTAGCAGCTTGATACAATACACGCGCAACATCATCATGCAATTTAGATAATTCTTCTTTGGTAGCTGGATGATCAGGCATAATTATTCCGATCCGTCCGTATGGTCCATCCATCCACTTAGACACCCTCTTCTCTAGCTCTTGTATATTCGTAGCAGCAACTTCATTCATTGAGTTCTCCTCCTTATCTGATTCGTTTGTTGTTCACTTGTTGTTCAATCTGTTGTTCATTGTCTTGGTAATCAAACCAAGAAAGTACCGTCACCAAGCGGTTTTTATTGCCGTTCTGTTGTTCACCTTTGTATATCTACGTATCTATAAGAGACTTTTTGTGTTTAAGCGATCTCTAAATAGGGCCTTCATGTAGGACCTGATGAGATCTCGATCTAGATCAGTAACACTCTGACCGCAAAAGGTTAGATCCTCATTGTTCAAAATGTAATCTAATTCATCGCGTGAAACATCATAAGTGATATTCCATAAATCACTCACAAGGCTTTCTTTTGCTCTCAAATCATTCAAACTTTGTATTTTTTGGACAATTGTAAATATTGTATCGTCATAGTTAACATCATCGATATATTCTTTTATGACATCAACTATTTTAGAATAAACACCAGCATCTGGATTTTCTTGGGCTCTAATATAAAGTTGGTTTAAATACTCTTCCGCTGTTTTGTTGTATGAATCCATCGCTAGTTCTGTTTCTCCCACTGGCAAGTATCCTGCCTTCTCCATAAGAGTAAAGAAATCAACATCTAATGGTTTATAGAGCAGCTTGAGAATATCCGGAGAAGGAATTCCCCCTGCTCCCCCTCGTTCACCTCTTTCGAGTTGGGATAAATAAGAATATGAAAAGCCAACAAGACCTCCCAATTCTTTTAGGGTAAGGCCTTTTTTCTTTCGAAGACTTCGCAAATATTGTCCAAATGTTTTACTTTCTGCGTTCATGAATAAAAACTCCTCACCGAAAAGTAACGTTTAGAGCAATTATATAATTAATTGAACTGATAGCGCAATAAATGTTGCATTATGCGCAAATCAGAGTTATATTAATTGTGCAGATAGCGCAATTAATATATGGAGGTGAGAAAATGAGAATTAAAGTCAGAGATGCAGACCACTTGAATCAGGTCATCATCAAAAAAGGGTTCAGTAAGATTGATTTCAGCAAAGAGATTAAGTTATCGCAGCCAATGACAATCCAAATCACAAACGGTAGTCGCAATCCATCCCCGAAAACTGCAAAACGTATATGCGATATATTGGAGCTATCTTTCGAAGAATTGTTCATCATCGAACGTACCAAGCAAGCCACAGTAAAGTAAATCTCCCCTATCCTAACCTACATTTCAAGCATTCCCCGCAAGAGAAGGTATAAACACATTCCACAGAGGCACCCAGCCGCTAACCGTGTTTAGATCATCAGCAAAATACAGCTTAAAGAAGGAGATGAAGGTAATTGAACAAGCCAAGCATATTCAGCAACCCGCTGTTTGGGGAAGTCCGGACGGTAGAGGTAGGGAGTAAACCGTTTTTCGTTGGTATCGATGTAGCCCGGGCGTTGATGTACGCCAACCCGAGCAAGGCTGTTATCGATCATTGCAAAGGGGTCTCCAAGTTGGGAATACCTTCTGATGGGGGAGTGCAGGAAACAAACGTTATCCCTGAAGGAGATGTATACCGCCTGATTGTCAAGGCCGCTGAGCAATCGCGGAATCAGGAGATTAAGGAAAAGGCTGAGAAATTCGAGAGTTGGATATTTGACGAGGTGCTTCCAACGATCCGAAGAACTGGCGGTCATGTCAATAACGATGACTTATTCCTTGAAACGTACCTGCCCTTTGCAGACGATCAGACCAGGACCATGTTTCGCTCCACCTTGGCAACGGTCCGGCAGCAGAACGTGATGCTCAAGGAGCAGCGTGAAGAGATCAGTTATAAAGAGGAGGTCATCATTGGTCTGGTTGATGAAATTGACCTTGCAACCAAACGCCAAGTATTGAATCGGGTGGTTCGCAAGGGTGGCTTGGACAAGGTTCAGCCGCGCTGGAATGAGCTATACAAGCAATTTGAGTTAAAATATCACGCTAATCTTCAGCGCAAGCTGGACAGTTACAACGAGGCTCACAAACCCAAACTTAAGAACAAGCTGGATTATATCGACAAGGTTATGGATAAGGTCCCGGAGCTTTATGAAATCGCCTGTAAGATTTACGAGAACGATGTGAAGGAATTGGTCGAGGAGCTATACGAACTCAACCAAGCGCAGTAATCCGCATTTCTTCCTTTGAAAATACCATACCAAACCACCATTTCTAACGGCTCACCCAATGGTTAAAGAATACACCTAGAATGTATCTCTCATCCGAAATCATCACACGGGTAAGCTGAAATTCACCTGAGAAGAGGAAATCGCATATGTATTGTGCTGAGGAAAAGGAAACAACGTGTGTTTATGACTACGTTGATGATGAATGGATCGTGTATAGCTGTGTTCCCCGTCATATGACCAAATTGAAAAAAGTCGCTGGGGAGCCGTATTGGACTGAACTAGAAGAGGGCGAAGGCGGAGTGAAGCGAATCGTAGCTGCCAAGTGGAAAATGAAAGGGAATCAAATCCGGTTCTTCTCGGAATTGATCGTAACGGAAGCACAAACAGAAGCAAGGAAGGCTAGCGGTCAGCGGTTAAGCAAACTAATGGTTTAATTACTCCATGTTTACCTTAAAACGTCATACCAACCCTGCATTTTAAAGCATCATGCAATTACTTAATGGGTTTACCTATTAAAAGACCATAGCGCGAAATGACTTATGCGGACAAGCAATAACAACACACTAAAGCGAGGAGATGAACAGCATGGATCGATTGACGGTCAAAGAAGCTGCCCCATACATTGGGTGCTCAGAGTTTAAGCTCCGGGATATGGTCAGGCTCAAGCAAGTACCCTGCTACAGGATCGGCAGTCGTATCTTATTTCGGAAAGTGGTTTTAGACCAATGGATTGCCCAACAGGAGCGGGAAAATGCTCAGGGGGTGAGGTAGATGAGGCGCATGGAGTTAAATACAACACGAACCATGCTTAAGTTGCTGAGGCAGCTGGAACAGAAGAATCAGGTTTTAGTCAAGAATGGTGTTACTTTGCTGGCTCTGGAAGATGCTCAGATGGACGTGATTCACGCACTATTGGATGTAAATAGAATTTATCGTAATAATCCAGGAGTTGATTATTTCACGCATCCGGCCTTTCTATTCATGGATGGGACCATTCAACTACATGAAGCCCTAGAGCAGATGCAGGAGCGGTTTGAGGAATTGAAGCAGGAGCGAAAAGCGGTGAGGTGAGGTGGCGAAGAAGAAAAGGGACTACAAGTTTCGGCCATTTGAAGGAGTCGGGATCAATGGGAAGCATTTACGCATCACTGATTCCATGATGGATTCGACCGCATGGCAAGAGTTATCTCCTCATGCAATCGTACTTTATGTGTACTTCAAGAAAAAATTTAATTACAGCAACGAGGACAATATCAGTTTCACTTATAAAGAGGGAACGCAGTTAATGAAAGGCGATACCTTTACGAAATCACTGGATCAGTTAATCGATTTAGGATTCATAAAAATCTTACAAAGCGGTTGGTCAAACCGAACAGCCTCCATATATGGTTTTAATGACCAATGGAAGTATTACGGAACAAAAGACTTTCATGTGATATCTCGAGTGAAGCGAACCAAAAACAAGGATAATTGATTTTGTGGCTACCCCGAAGAAGGGGGTAGACAACCCCCAATAAAGGGGGCATCAACCTGAAATGAGCCTTATATTGTTCAATATGCTACCCCCGAAAAAGGGTTAGCCATGATGTTACTTTTTACAGTAATGGTGTGGGTTTAGGGTGATTCTCTTATTTTCACTTACTACCCCCGAAAAAGGGTGCCCTTTATATATTTAGC
>JAIMBU010000170.1 GCA_023511325.1 Gorillibacterium sp. | reverse complement strand
TGCCTATCATCAACAAATTCACGGCCTATTTTATTCCTTTACATCCTTAACGATACTGATTGATCCAAGGTGCATTCTCCTGTTCCACTTTAGGAGTGACACGTTTTGTTTTACGAGTAACGGCATGCAGAGATGCCTTGCTACCCGATTTGTTTTTGCGTCCTGTGCTTTTCGGTTGACTCAGCGCCTCAACTGCGTCGGTTTCACTAATGTTCGCTACATTCTGTCCGTCACGTGGAAACCCTATCGATGAGTAAGGATTAGCAAAATCTTGTTGTCCACCGTATGCTCCTGGATAAGGGTTAGAATATAACGGTTGGTAATAACCAGGATACCCTTCAGGGTAGCCCTCTTGCGAATAGATACCATATCTCTGTGCTCCTTGATACATAGGAGGGTAAGGCATCGAATACCCTGTTGGATTTGATCCGTCAAAACTTGGTATACCTGACTGCCCTGTATATCCGCCATATGGAGAGAGCAGCGGATTCTGCTCATAACCTTGCTTTCCCTCAGCCGCTGCTTCCAATTGGGGCTTGCTGTTTGTATTTTGCGCAGCTATAAACATATTATTGGCTTCAGCTTGATAAGGCATCATGGACGGTGCCATATTCGGATTCATCGACATTGGCATCACAGACGGTGCCATGTTTGGATTCATCGACATTGGCATCACAGACGGTGCCATATTCGTGTCAAAAGGATGGTATGCTTCTGAATGGCCTGTTGCATAAGGAGACATTCCATACGGCTCATAAGGCATACTCGCATACGGGTTTGCTGGATGATAATTCGGATCAAACTGCTCCTTGGCGTAAGGCTCTAGTCCCATATCCTTATTTGCTGCCATTGGCTGATAAGAATAAGGTGATACTTGTTCTGGAGGATAGCCGTAAGGCTGAACAAAAGAATTTGATCCGCATCCACTCTGATCAAAATTCAGTGGAGACTGAGCGTATGGGTACATTGGGTAGTCCCCACAAACACCGGGGGCAATCGTTTGATCAGCCGCATAATACGGCTCAAAGCCCATACTTCCATTACCCCACGGCGCTGCCGCCGTGTTAGAAAAGGCTGACTGAACATGCTGTGGTGTGGGAGCAGAGTATCCAGAAGCTTGCACAGCAGGAATTTGGTACTGCATGAAAAGTTGTTCCGAATAATATTGAAGTGGCGCTTGCGTATTGTTGGCAGTTGGTTGGGTGAATGAAGGCTTTGCTGCGTTTCCTTTGGAAGCGGGATATTGAGGAATATCCGATACACTTGGCATTTGCGGTAGCGATTGGCTTTGGTAGGTTGGGGAAGTAGGTTTATAGTTACCTATGTGATTGGCGCTGACAGACGTTTTACCAGTTTCGGCAGGACTTATTTGTGTTGGTTTTACGTTCTCAACGGGCTTAACTTGCAGCGGCTTGACATTTTCTACGGGCTTTGTGATCGGCTTGACGTTTTCTATGGGTTTTGTAATTGGCTTGACATTTTCTACGGGCTTTGTGATCGGCTTCTGCTCCACTGGCTTGACGTTTTCTATGGGTTTTGTGATCGGCTTCTGTTCCACTGGTTTTACGTTTTCTACGGGCTTGACATTTTCTACAGGTTTTACGTTTTCTACAGGTTTTGTGATCGGCTTCTGCTCTACTGGTTTTACGTTTTCTACAGGTTTTACCTCTACTGGCTTCACTTCGATGGGAGCGGTGTTGGTTTTCTTCGGATTAGTCGTTGCTGGACCTGTGTATGTTTTTCCCGCTGGAGCATTGTTGATCTTCCCGGTTACACCTGTGCCGGTCGAAGCTGGAGTAACGCCAGAAGCGGCCGTGTCCTTAGGAATATAAATGATCTGACCGGTCATCAAAATATTAGGATTAGTGAGGTGTTTGTTCGAGTCAATCAGTGACTTTAGCGATACTCCCCATTCTTTGGAGAGCTTCCACATCGTGTCTCCTTGCTTTACCGTGTGAGCATGCATGCCTTCTGGTACTGTGATTGGTACAGCATCAGATGGTATTTTGATCTTCATTCCTACGTCGAGCTTATCAGGATTCGTTAGTTGCGGATTCGCCGCAATCAGATCATCAAGATCCAAATTGTATTTTTTAGCCAGATTGTAAAGCGAATCCCCCGACTTAACCACATGGATTTTCAATACAGTTCCCTCCTTAGATTGGTAAAACGCCCGTCAGCTTGTGAGGACAGCCAACACGTTATTCCATCATGTAACGGGTTCCCGCCCAGATTTTCCTTACAGTGTATGCAGGCATATGGGCGTTTGACATCTATCTAGCAAAAAAATATCCGCTTGACCATCGAACAAGCCTAAATAAGTGCTTTTCGGTGTCCTTTTGGAGGGGTGGAAGGATAAATCGAGGGTTTATATCACTCGCCTAGAATTAAAAAAAGCTCAGACATCCCCCAGTTAAAGGATGCCTGAGCTTTTCATGATAACGTTATGTCTTCTTATCGTATGCGGAGACGCTCATCAAGTTAATTCTCAATAGCTTGATAAGTATAGGTCGGGTAGGAACCGATCACACGAACGCGGCAGCCGAGTGCCTCTATCTCAGAGAAAGAAGCTTGCAGCAGGACGGAATCAAGCGATAGTTCAATATCAATGTAGAAAAAATAGCTGCCCAGTTTTCTTTTGGTCGGTCGAGACTCTAGCTTGGTCAGGTTGATGCGACGCCAGGCGAAGGCTGAGAGAAGCTGATGAAGAGCTCCAGGATGATCCTCAGCCAGATTAACCACGATTGTGGTTTTGATAACATTGGAGGGTGGAAGCTTCGGCCGTTCACTGCCAACCAGAACAAAACGGGTAAAATTATTATGATAATCGGTGATATCCGCCGCCAGGATATCCAGACCATAAATCTCGGCTGCCAGTCTCGTGCCGATAGCAGCGATGCCTTGCCCCTTGCTTTTGCTGACAATGCGTACTCCCTCTGCTGTGCTGCTAGCACTCTCCTGCTCAACGTCAGGAAGCGCAGTAGTTAGGAACTTACGACACTGGGCAGTGGCAACGGGAATCGAAATGATTTTGGAGATTCCCTCGATCATGGAACCCTTCATGGTCACTTCCTTGCTGTGGCCGATCAGGTTCTGGATTGACGGATACACCCATTCAGCTTGAATGGGTAGTTTGTTCTCATGAATAAGCAAATCCATATGTAGATTTACCGAGCCCTCGATAGCATTCTCGATGGGAGCAACCATCCAGTCCACATCGCCTGACTCGGTTGCCTGAAAGCAATCCGCCACATTCTTATAAGGGATAAAGGAGTACTCTTGCTCCGATCCACGAAGAAAATGCCGCACCGCTTCCTCTGAAACGGTTCCCTTTGGTCCTAAAAAAGCAATCTTTTTCAAATCTGCTCCTCCTTCCCAATCACTTTCATAAACGTATTGTGGTCCCCCGAGCAAGTCAACAATTGAGCGCCCTCACGGCTAGGCATAAGCCACAAAAGAGTTGCTTCGGTCCCTGCTGCTAATAATGTATCTGCAAGAAAATGCTCCAACTGCTCTTTGTTCCCCTCTTCAGAATCGACAAGGGCAATTAGCGTCGGACCCGCACCGGACAAAGCCGCACCTAATGCTCCATGCTCGGCTGCACCCGCAAGCACCTCAAGCATCCCTGGAATTAGCGCTGCCCGATAAGGCTGGTGAATGACATCCTTCATGGCAAGCCGGATCATGGCGTAACGTCCTGTACAGAGAGCAGCAACCAGCAGATTGGAATGGCCAATATTATAGACAGCATCCTTCAGATTAAGCGTCTGCGGGATCACCTTGCGTGCCTTTTCCGTGGACAGTTGGAAATCTGGAATCGCTACGACTGTTTCCAATCGGGAATCAAGTTCCACGCGAATGTACTCCGCTTGCAGCCCATCCCAAAAGGCAACGACCAGCCCGCCAAATAAAGAAGCTCCGACATTGTCAGGATGCTTTTCAATGGAGCTTGCCATTTGAAACAGCTCGTCTGACGTGAGTGGTCCGCCAATCAGTTCATTGGCAGCCATTAGCGCTCCGACGATGGCGGCAGCACTGCTGCCAAGCCCCCGCGTCAGCGGGATGTCACTGTAAATTGAAATCTCCATCTCTGGGATAGCTACACCCACCCGAGCGAAAACCTGCTGGGCCACCATATAGACTAAATTACTTTTATCTACTGGTAATCCTGCGGTCTGCTCTCCGTAGAGATTAAATTTTGTTTGCGGTGCAGCACTCATTTCAAACCAAGAATAAAGTTCAAGAGCAAGCCCCAGGGAATCAAAGCCTGGCCCCAGATTGGCCGTACTGGCGGGAACCTTAATCAGTACTGTACGACCGTCAGTTGGATCGTTAGCAGGCTTGTGGTGATCGGTTGTAGCTTCTGATAATTGATTCATTGGATTACAATCTCCTCACAGGATGAACGCCCGATTCATGTTAACCCTCGACTCGATAGACGCTACGGATTTCACGGACAACCTCCAGGTTTTTAAAATCAGCCATAACCTTGTTCATTGCCGCTTTGTTAGCAATATGCGTGATCACAATGATCTCTGCGCTTGGATTTGTCGCATTGGGTTGCTGGAATACCGATTCCAGACTCACTTCATAGTCGGCAAAAACTTGGGTAATTCGTGCGAGTACACCCGCTTTGTCCGCAACATTCAGCAGCAGAAAATATTTGGAGTCAATCTGCTCATCTGTAATTAGCTTCTTCACCCGATAAGCTGGTGGAAGCTTAGAGCCATTTGTTCCAAGGCGCATATTCTTGGCAACCGAAACCAAGTCAGCGACAATGGACGTTGCCGTTGGCATTTCACCTGCACCTGGCCCATAGAACATCGTTTCACCTACAGCTTCACCATAAACGTAAACAGCGTTGTACACTCCGCCTACACTAGCCAAGGGGTGGTTAAGCTTGATCATCGTTGGCTGAACGCTGACACTGATCGAATCGTCCTTACGCTCGGCGATGCCAAGCAGCTTGACCTCGTACCCCAGCTTTTTGCCGTAGGCGATATCTTCTTTTGTAATTTGTGCGATACCCTTAACGGTCAAATCCGATAGCTCTACGTTCACATTGAAGCCTATCTTAGCAAGGATGGTCATTTTACGCGCTGCATCTAATCCTTCCACGTCAGAAGTAGGATCGGATTCAGCGTATCCAAGGTCTTGAGCTTCTTTGAGCACATCCCCGTAAGCCGCACCCTCTTGACTCATTTTGGTCAGGATGTAATTCGTTGTTCCGTTGACAATCCCCATGATCTTCGTGATTCGATCCGATGAAAAGCCATCCGTCAACGTGCGGATAATTGGGATACCTCCAGCTACACTAGCTTCATACATCATATCGCATTTACTTTTCTCAGCGAGCTCCATCAGTTCGGTTCCGTGGAGAGCCACTACATCCTTATTGGCCGTTATGATATGTTTCCCATTGCGCAGTGCCGTCTTCAAATATTCCTTACTGGGATCGATTCCGCCCAAAACCTCTATAATGACGTCGATCTCTGGATCGTTTAGAATGTCGTCGACATTATCTGTAAGTTTGCTCGAATCGATGGAGATATTTCTTTCTTTATCTAAGTTCTTCACCAAAACCCGCGTAATTTCGATCGAAGTTCCCACCTGACGTGCGAGGTCTTCTTGATGTCCTTCGACGATACGCACTACTCCCGTACCTACCGTTCCTAGGCCGAGCATTCCTACTTTAATCGGTTTCATCACGCTTGCTTACCCTCCTTATGTATGAAAAAATACAAATACAGCTATCCCCTACCAATGACAGCGGCACCCTTTACCCCTTCGATGCTACGTACGTCCGTAAGTAAACTCATAAGCTCCTGCTTCATCTGCGATATGTCCGCTGTCACCACAACATTAGCCATACCCTGCAAAGGAAGCGACTGCTGAATCGTCAGTACACTCACCTCATGGGAAGCGATCAGCCCAAGCACACGAGATAATATTCCCGAACGGTGCTCCAGATCCATGGACATCGTAATCAGGCGTTCCCGATCCAGATGACTGAGCGGATGAATGCCATCTTTGTATTTGTAGAAGGCACTGCGACTTAGCTCGGCGAGTTCAACCGCTTCATTTACAGTCTTTACAACGCCACGAGCCAATAAGTCTTTAGCACGAATGGTTTTGAGTAAGGCTTCTGGTAGAATATCTTCCTTTACTACAAAATAACGTACCTGCGCTTGTTGATCCAACGCTTTCGCGTCCTTCCTGGATAGACTTGTGTTTTCTTATAGTGGACATTATAGCGGAACTAAGTGATTTTGACAATGAGAAATAAGGCTAAAATGCTTTTTGCTAGTCTTCAACGCAAGCGATTTTCCGATCAAATATTTGAATTGTATCATGGGTAAACTTAAATTTTACTAATATTTTTATAAAAAGGGGGCATGTTTAAATGAAACTAAGACTCTTATCTGTAG
>JAIMBU010000169.1 GCA_023511325.1 Gorillibacterium sp. | reverse complement strand
CTGTTATCCTTTCCCTTTATTAAAGCAGGCGGTGCTGTTCTACTGATCTACATTGCGATTAAGCTTCTTGCGGATGAGGGGCACAACAGTCAGGTGCAGGAAGCCACTACGTTGGGTAAAGCCGTACTGATTATCATTATTGCAGATTTCGTGATGAGTCTGGATAATGTTCTAGCTGTTGCCGCCGCCGCTGATAATAACTTGCAGGTCATTGTGCTGGGGATTGGGTTGAGTATTCCCTTGATCGTCTGGGGAAGTTCGCTTATTACGCGACTACTTAAACGTTTTCCATTGTTGGTGCATATTGGCGCAGCTATATTAGGCTATACAGCGGGTGGGATGCTAATATCAGATAAAGCAACTATTGATTTGTTCACTCAAACCAATAGATCACTTACGATTTTGCCTTATATGTTGGCAATCATTGTTGTTTTAACAGGCACGCTAATTGGACGAGTTCGTCATAATAAGGGAACCTACTAGATATTTCTTGCGTTTTCCGCTAAACTGAAATGTAGATTCACTGACCATACCCGTTTGGAGGAGCTTCTCATGGGGCAAAGCAAAGTGCCAGTTGGCATTGTGTTGCTGGCGTTATTCATTTTTATATTACTCGGCAAGCTTGGCGTCATTGGCTTCCTACTGAGGGTGCTATGGCCATTTGTGTTACTTGGAGCAGGACTTTTCTTGCATTCTTACTATTTTCGCAAGAAGGGCTCAGCTGTATTGCTGTTACCAGGAGGCATCCTCCTAACGTACTCGGTGATTTATTTCATTTGTCTTCTTTTTGGTTGGCAAGCACTACACATTTTCTGGCCAGGCTTTCTCTTCGGGATTGCGGTCGGTTTGTATGAGTGGGCTGTCTTTAGCCGGGACTTAGGATACGGCTTGAAATGGGTTTATCCCACTTCAATAGGACTCGCAATTTTATCTATATTGCTTTTTTTACTGACTATGCTCAGTTCGAATTTCGTTTTGTTCGTTTTCATCCTATTTGCGGCTGTATTAACTCTCTTGCTATTGCAGTGGAGGACGAAGTAGTCGTAGGCTCAAGTGAAGTTTCTCACCAGACATTACCTGTGGGGCATCATGAATACTTATGTTGCTTTTTACTGTATAATAAAGTATGATAAACAGTAATGTGTAGCGTCGGAGTGAACCCGGCGCTTCTTTTATGGACATTCTCAACATAGAAAGGGATTCTAACTCATGCAAGCAAGAGAAAAAATTCGTAATATCGCCATTATCGCTCACGTTGACCACGGGAAAACGACTCTGGTGGACAAACTTTTGCAACAGTCGGGTACTTTCCGGGATAACGAACACATACAGGAACGGGCTATGGACTCCAATGATTTGGAACGTGAAAGAGGCATTACCATCTTGGCCAAGAACACGGCAATCCATTATAAAGATTACTTGATCAATATTGTTGACACACCAGGCCATGCCGATTTTGGTGGCGAGGTTGAACGGATTATGAAGATGGTTGACGGTGTGCTTCTGATCGTTGATGCTTTTGAAGGCTGTATGCCACAGACCAAATTCGTTTTACGCAAAGCGTTAGAACAGAATTTGAAGCCTATTGTTGTTTTGAACAAGATTGATCGTCCTAGTGCAAGGCCTTCTGAAGTTCTAGATCAAGTTCTAGATCTGTTTATCGAGTTGGATGCTACAGACGAACAGCTTGATTTCGAAGTGGTCTATGCCTCTGCGCTACAAGGTATTTCCGGTATGGAAGCAGATGCACTTGGCAGCAACATGGAAGCATTGTATGAAACTATTATTAAGAAGATTCCATCTCCAACCGAAGATCCTACAGCTCCCTTGCAGTTCCTCGTTACGTTGATGGACTACAATGAATATCAAGGGCGGATTGCCATTGGCCGCGTTAACCGCGGTACGGTTCGCCAAGGGCAGACTGTTGCTGTTATGACACGTGAGGGTGGGGTCAAGCAAGCCCGCATTGATAAGCTGTTAGGCTTTCAAGGACTTAAGCGGATTGAAATCGAGGAAGCATCCGCGGGAGATATCGTGGCTATTTCTGGAATTAAAGACATCAATATTGGAGAAACCATTGCTGATCCGGCTAATCCGGAAGCATTGCCAGTACTCAAAATCGATGAGCCAACCCTGCAAATGACATTCCTTGTCAACAACAGCCCGTTTGTTGGACGTGAAGGAAAATGGATAACCTCTCGTAAATTGCGGGAACGACTCTATAACGAGTTGGAAACCGATGTAAGCTTACGCGTAGAAGAAACGGATACTCCGGATGCATTTATCGTTTCAGGTAGAGGCGAATTGCATCTTGGAATCCTGATTGAGAACATGCGTCGGGAAGGCTATGAAATGCAAGTTTCCAAGCCAGAAGTTATCGTCAGAGAAATTGATGGCCAGAAGATGGAGCCATTTGAATCCCTGCTGATCGACGTTCCTGAAGAAAACATGGGTCCAGTTATGGAAAGTCTGGGAGCTCGTAAAGCCGATATGGTTAATATGACCAATAACGGCAGAGGTTCAGTTCGCTTAGAGTATATTATTCCTGCTCGTGGGCTGATCGGTTATCGGACCCACTTCCTGACACTTACACGAGGCTACGGAGTTTTGAACCACGCATTTGAGAAGTATGGTCCATACCAAGGCGGCAATGTAGGTGGGCGCCATCAAGGTGTTCTCATCGCCAGTGAAACAGGCGCTACAACGATGTATGGTATCCTATCCGTAGAAGACAGAGGAATTCTGTTCATGAACCCACAGATAGAAGTTTATGAGGGCATGATTGTCGGTGAACATACTCGCGAGAATGACATTATTGTGAACATCTGCAAAGAAAGAGCAGTAAACAATATACGCTCAGCAAACAAAGAAGTTACTGTAACCATGAAGGTTCCTCGTCTTTTCTCTTTGGAGCAATCACTTGAATATATTAATGACGATGAATTATGCGAAATAACGCCCAAATCGATCCGTATGCGGAAGAAGATTTTGGACAAAAACGAACGCCAACGCGCAGATAAAACGCGCAAATATGCGGATTCTTAAGTTACAATAACGAAACATCGCTGCGCTGGTTCGCTTTCGATCTTCTGTGGTATACTTGTGGTGTAGGGGCACTTCTAAGTAACGAGGAGGAAACCAAGCCTATGGCAGAAACCGTGACCGCTCTTTCTGAGCAGCTGTTCGCACTCCTGCAAAAAGAAAAGCTGGTACTGCTCTCCACGATTGATTCAGTATCAGGAGCACCTCATACCAGTACGATCTCTTGGGTTTACGCTGAAACACCTGAAAGGCTTCGGTTTGCCGTTGATCTGCGTTCAAGCGTGGTTGCCAACATCAAAGCGAACTCCAAGGTGACTACTACCTTTTTTGGTGGCGGAACAGTTAACGTAATTTATGGTTCAGCACGGATCGTTCGTGAGCCGTTGGACGGAGTTCCGTTCAAGTTGGTCTGTATTGATCTTGATATTGAATCGATTCGAGATGCCATGTTCTACGGCTCGCGCATTTCCGTAGAACCGGAATTCGAGAAAACGTATGACAAGCGTGCAGCTGATAAGCTGGACGTACAAGTATTTGAAGCGTTGAAAAAAGCCTAGTTCTTTTTGAACTAGGCTTTTCCGCATCCTTTTTGTGAATATCAGCCTGTTATCGCTTTGCCGCTCCATTGCTTGGGTTTTCTCTTTTGGTAGATACCGGATCTCTGGTTATTTTCTGATCAGCTGTATCTTGAGGAAGCTGGGGAATGAGGCGGCCAAGGATATCCCCCAGTTCGTTGGTAAATGCGGAGATCGGATGACCTTCTTGCACCTTGGTACTGATCTCCCGGATGTTTTGAGTCAAATCCAAATCAGCGGTAACCAGAGCATTTGCTCCTTGGGGATCCTTCTTAAGTGCTTCCGCAACAGAATACTTGATTACATCAACACGGGAACGATCTAAGTTAGGGGCTACATCAACAGCCACAATCGCCAGATTGCCGATTGTAAGGCAGTAGACATCATTAACTTGGGGGATGCTCTTGGCAATACTTTTTAAATGATCTGCTTTTTCGTTAATCGCTCCGCTCTTAATGATATCGGCACCACTTGCGGCTTGCTCCACTGTTCGTTTAGTTCGCTCACCTGCATTTTGGACCTTTTGTCCCAAATCTTCACCTTGCTTTTGGGCATGACTGCAGGCGGTAAGCAATACAATGGCAAGAAGGGATAAACGTATAACTTTCATGGTTAGCTTCCTTTCTTTAATTGATTTCCTCTAGTTTGGTCTGACGGACTGGATTCTATGTATCACATGATGGGAGTGGTAACGGATGAAGAAAATATACGTGCTTGATACGAATGTACTATTGCATGATCCGCGTTCCCTTTTCGCTTTTGAAGATAATGATGTGATACTGCCTGCAGTGGTTCTACAGGAAATTGATTCCAAGAAAAGATTAGCTGATGAAATAGGCCGAAATGCCAGACGAGTATCGCGCATTCTAGATGGCTTTCGCGCGGAAGGCAAACTCCATGATGGAGTAAAGCTGGAGGGTGGAGGAGAGCTGAGAGTTGAGCTTAACCACAAGAGCTTTCAAAAGTTGCAGGAAACGTTCAGTGAGATGTCCAATGATAACCTGATTCTTGCGGTAGCCCTTAATTATCATTTGGAGGAAAAAGGAAAAGATCAACCGAAGCCTGTCATTCTCGTCAGCAAAGACACGCTTGTCCGAGTGAAGGCGGACGTACTAGGTATTCGTGCAGAGGATTACTTATCGGATCATCTTGTACCTGCATCTGATATCTATACGGGATGTTTATCACTATCTGTTCATCCTTCGATAATTGATGAGTTTTATTCTGTTCGCAAGCTTTCTGTGTCCAACCTGCCTATGCGGGTACGGTTAAATCCTCATGAATTTGTCATATTGAAGGATGAGATGGGTACAACCAAATCAGCATTGCTCAAGGTTGATCGGCAGGGTAAGATGCTGGAGCCGCTTTATATGAGCAATGAGGCCGTGTGGGGGATTAGCGCGCGAAATGTTCAGCAACGGATGGCGCTCGAACTACTATTGAATGACGAGATCCCCCTTGTCACAATGACCGGCAAAGCAGGAACGGGGAAGACCCTGCTAACGCTTGCTGCAGGGCTGATGAAAGTGGAGGATGAGCACAAGTATAAGAAGCTGTTGATCGCCCGTCCTGTCGTCCCTATGGGCAAGGATATCGGTTATCTTCCAGGCGAGAAGGATGAGAAGCTTCGTCCCTGGATGCAGCCGATCTACGACAACCTCGAATTCCTCTTTGATACCAAGAAATCGGGGGATATTGATAAGATTTTGGCGGGAATGGGGAGTATCCAGGTTGAGGCTCTGACTTATATTAGAGGCAGATCCATTCCAGGACAATTTATTATTATTGACGAGGCCCAGAATCTTTCTCGACATGAGGTCAAAACCATCGTCTCTCGGGTAGGAGAGGGGAGCAAAATCGTTTTGCTTGGTGATCCTGAGCAGATCGATCATCCTTATCTGGATGCATCAAGCAACGGTCTGACCCATGTGGTTGAGAAGTTCAAGGACCAAACGGTTAGCGGCCACATCACCCTTGAAAAGGGAGAGCGTTCAAATCTGGCTCAATTAGCAGCAGATCTGCTTTAAGAGGCCACTGAAAGAAACCGAGAGACATCTTCCCGGTTTCTTTCTTTTTTGCTATGATAGAGCATAGAAATAGAAAGGGGCAATTCGTGGTAAAGGAGAGGCAATCGCTTGAACAAAAGGAAAAGTCTATTCGTGCTGTTTATGGTATTGATATTATCTATTTTTTTGTTTATCCCGTTGCTAGACACGAAAGATAGCAGTCCGACTAAAAGTGTTGGAGCAGAAGATACCGACATACTTAAGCCCGGTCAGAACAGTGAGGGCGAAGATGCGACAATTTTGAATATATCCGTCGCTCTTACTCCAACAGAGTTTGCCAATCTAGAGTCCAATAGCCGTACCTTTATGCAGGAGCATGCGGGAATTACTGTCGTCTTGGAGAATATTTTGCCGACAGACCAATATGATTACCTCAAGAATGCGAGCCAAATGGGTGAAGGACCAGATCTGATGCTGATTGATAATGGTTGGGTTCAGGAGTTTTCTGCGCTAGGGTTTTTAGCGCCTGTAAGTGACTATTTTACAACCGACACCCAATCTCAGTATATCCCAACGATTCTGGAGCAGGTAAAATGGAACGGATATCTCTGGGGCATCCCTAAGGATATTGATCCATATATATTGGTTTGGAATAAGCTGAAAGCGGCTGAGAAAGAGTGGACCAAAGCACCTTCTAATAAATCGGAACTCACAGAGTGGAATAAAGCATTTATGAACCCGCAGAAGGATTCTTACGGTGTCTATTTTGATCCCTTGGATTATTTCTCTTTATTATCGATTTATTC
>JAIMBU010000168.1 GCA_023511325.1 Gorillibacterium sp. | reverse complement strand
ACCTTGCTGTATTCATTTTCTGGTGGAAGCATCAAGGATTTCTCCTTAATATTTACTTGGACGATGCTTTTTAATCCCAATTTATCCAAATATAGCTGTTCAGCAGAACTGCATGCCATGACGGCGAAAGACTTGTCGCCATCACTCAAGGCTTGCACAAACTGTTCACCCGTCCGGTTGGGAGCAAACACCAGCACCACGGCATGACGACGCCCCATGTCTCTTCCTTCTTTCTGGGATAACACCCCTGTCCGTATAAATAGTAGTTGTAACTTCTTGTTCAGCCTATCATGTCTGTCATTAATTCAGGATTAGAATACTGCTTGAAAGGATTAAGATCGCGTTAAGTTATTCACCGGATGGTAGTATTTATTGTAAACCTCTTCTCCCAACACCTGATTTACAGCTTGGATAAACGCGCTGTAGCCTCCATCGCTATTATTTCGCTCAGGCAGCGCCAAGGTCAGCGTCTGCTCAATCCGCTTAGGATCAAACTCATAGCTTTTTGACAGCATCTCTTCAATTACATCGACAGACGCTCCCTGAGCAAACGTTTGGGCAGCTTTATAGATATCGTAATCTTCATAGTAACCCGTCGTTTCCATCATCCGCAGGTCGCGATAATCGTATATTTTTTTGACGGAATACAGCACCACTAACACCAATGAGATCAGACCCACACCTGCCAACATTCTCATCATTTCCATCTCCTCTTTCCTCATCACTCCGCTACAGCTTAATGGAAGAAACGGATTAACGGGCAATGCAATGTTCATGCCCAACCGCTTATCCTTGTTGCTTCCGAGAACTAGCGTAACACTTCTGCCATTAGCTTAGGATTAGAGTTTGCCCGAAAGGATAAAGATCATCTTAAGATTCCGCTCAACACAAATAAACCATGCTCCAAAAGGAGCATGGTTGCTGAAATCGAATCGTTTTCAGAGAGTTTAACCGCCATCACCCACCTGTAGCATCCGGTAACCGATTCCAATATGCGTTTGAATATATTTAGGCTCTGAGGATGTTTTTTCTATTTTTTTTCGCAGGGTGGCCATAAATACGCGCAGGGCGGAGACATCGTAGGGATTGTTGCCCCAGATCTCATGCAGGATATTATTATGGGTCAACACTTTGCCCACATTCTTTGCCAGCAGGCATAAAAGCTTATACTCGCTTGGCGTCAGGTGAATTTCTTCTTCTCCCATCCACACGCATCCCGCTGCATAATCAATTTTTAAATGTCCATTGGTAAAACTGGAAGCATCCTTCAGGAGCTTATCACTGTCATTTCGAATTCGTCGCAAACTGACCCGCAGTCTTGCCAACAGTTCTTCCACGCTGAAGGGCTTTGTCAAATAGTCGTCTGCGCCCGCATCCAGCGCCTCGATTTTATCCCGGTCCTCACTGCGCGCGCTAACAACAATAATCGGTATATTGGACCATGTCCGTACCTTTTTTATAATATCCACCCCATCCATATCGGGCAGTCCCAAATCCAGAATTATCAGATCCGGTTGTCTGGATACCGCTTCAATAATCGAGGCATGGCCTGTTTCCGCCGTGTGATATTTATACCCTTGCGTCTCCAGAGTGGTCGTTATCAGATTGCGGATGGGCTTGTCATCCTCTACGACAAGAATAAAAGGGCTATTCATAAACACTTACCTCCTCAGCCTGCAGGGTAAAATAAAATACTGTCCCCTGCGGAAAATGGTCTCTGACACCAATAGTGCCCCCATGGGCATTTACAATCGATTTGCACAGAGAAAGCCCCAGCCCTAAGCCGCGACGCCCGTCCCCACGGCTATTATTCGCGGTATAGAACATTTCAAACAGTCTGGCTTTGGCTGCTTCTTCGATACCCGGGCCATCATCGGACACTTCCACAACCACCAGATGCTTATCACGCCTTGCCGAAAGCATGATGCGCGATCCACATTGGGTGTACTTGATAGCGTTATCCACAAGATTGATCAGAACCTGAACAATAAGCCGCGAATCCATTCGGGCCATAAGCAATTCGTCGTCCAATACCGTTTGGATGATATGTTTCTCGCTGTTGCGATTTACATGCTGCAGGGCTTCTGAGATGACATCCTCGATTAATTCCGCCTGCAGATTCAGATTTAAAGTGCCGTTTTCAATCCGACTGATGGAAAGCAGGTTCTCCACCAAATGGATCAGCCATATGGAATCGTCATAGATATCCGTATAGAGACCCTTTTTCTGTTCCTCGCTCAGCACCTCGAAGTTACCGATGAGAATCCCCGCATTGCCGGAAATGCTGGTAAGAGGAGTGCGCAAATCATGGGAAATCGCCCGGAGCAAATTGGCGCGAAGCTGCTCCTGCTGGATCTGCATGTAGATTTCCTTCTGCTTTTCGTTCAGCCTTTCCTTCTCCCATGCCAGCGCGCATTCTCCCAGCATGGCAATCATCAGACTTTTTTCAAATACCTCCAGAGGTTCCTCCTGATCCATGACAATAGCCGCCACTGCAAAAACCGTATCCCCTCCGCGCACCGCATGATACAGGCAGTGAGCACCGGAAAAAGTATTCGTGGTCGCCCCCGCGCGTTTATTGTTTTTCAGCACCCACTCCGCTATCGCACGTTCCTTCTCTCCTGTATAGACCTGCGGAACGACCGTCGATTCTTTCTTAGGAAAAATCAACGGCGCGCATAGTGCATCTTGCCTAATGGAATAGAAAATGATTGTTCTATCCAACAGCTTCACCATCTGATGCGCCGTTTCATCAATAATGGCTGAGAGGTCCTTTGCCTGCTGCAATTTCCGGCTCGTCTCCAGAAGCACCTCTGTACGGTAGGCTTTCTGTGCGGATTGACGAGCTTGCTCCCTTACCCGCATGGTCAGCGTGCTCATGATGAAAGAAGCCACCAGCATCACCAGAAAGGTAACCGGATAATTTGAATCATACACCTGCAAGGAATAATAAGGCTCGGTAAAGAAGTAATTGAACACAAGCACAGTCATAATTGACGAAACGACGCTATACAGTTTCCCTTTGGTAACCATTGCGTTTAGAAGAACACCCAAAATATATACCGTGATAATGTTCGCTTCTTTAAATTCTAGATAGTTGAACCAGATTCCAATGAGCGTACAAACAGCCAGAATAGAAGCGGTCTTGGACATATCGGCCAGCGAAAACATGGGAGATTTCTGGTATAAGGACATTCTTCGATGAAGCGTAGGCTCCGTATAGGGAATAATATACGTCTCAATATTGGGTACTAAGGCGATTAGTTTATCAACCACCGTGGATTTTGAGAATCCTCGCTTTTTGCGGGGCGAGCGGCCCAAGACGATCTTCGATACACGGCTCGTTTTGACATATTCGGCAATCTGTCCTGGAACGTCCTCTCCATACACCGTCGCTATTTGTGCGCCCAGTTGCTCGGCCAGTCTCAGGTTTTCCTTTAGTCCTGCATTGTTTTTTGGTGTTAATTGTTTGGTTTCTGGTGTTTCCACAAACAGTGCCGTGAAGTAGCCGTGATAAACCTCAGCCATCCTCGCCGCTGCTCGGATCACTTTTTTATTGGAAGCGGCCGAAGACAGGCAGACCAGAATATGGTCTTTTGTATCGTATTCATTCCTTTTCACCTGTGCACTGATTTGCTCCGCAATTCGGTTCAGCTGACTTGCTGTTTTGCGCAAAGCAATTTCACGCAATGCATTCAGCTTCTCTTTCGTAAATAAATGCGTATAGGTTCTTTCCGTCTCCTGATTATGATAGATTTCCCCCTTGATCAAACGGTCGATCAAAGCATCAGGTTCAATATCGACCAGTTCCACCTGATCGGCACTTTCAAATACGCTGTCCGGAATGCGATCATGCACAGACAACCCAGTAATGGAGGAAACAATATCAGCCAGACTTTCAATCTGCTGAACATTAATCGTCGTATACACATGAATTCCTGCTCGTAGAAGCTCCTCCACATCCTGATATCTTTTCTTGTGACGGCATCCTGCCGCATTGGCATGAGCTAAATCGTCCACCAGAATAAGGTCGGGTCTTCTTTGAAGCGCACGATCCAGGTCAAATTCTTTAAAGCTGCGCCCATCACTGGAATTTTCCGTATAGGGTAACAGTTCCAGACCTTTAAGGAGAGCCGCTGCATCCGGCCGAGCATGGGGTTCAATATATCCGGCGACCACATCTACCCCATCTATTTTCCCTTCATGGCCAGCGCTCAGCATCGCACAGGTCTTGCCGACGCCCGGCGCGTATCCGATAAAAATTTTCAGCTTGCCTGGTCTTTTTTCTGCCGGTATGCCAGTAATCTGCTTGAACATGGACCCGGCTTCGATTGGTTTTTCTGCCATCTCAAGCCTGCTTTCCATTGATCTTTGTTTTAGTGGCTGCTTTTAGTTGTTAGTATATCATGGGCAATATCAGCATCGTATTATAACTTCGACTGGAGCATTAAGATTATATTAAGATTCACTCCAGAAGATATTAAGAAAGCATAAGAATGTTTTGTGGTCGATTAAGATCCTGTTAAGAATGCAACAAGTAAGCGCATTGAGTAGAAAAATAAAGCATAAAACGAGCTTCAGTAAGATTATCTTCATTTTTTGCCCGATTATGCCCTATTGTTAACTTTTAGCGGCAACCTTGCTTTTTTACAAACGAAGGAACTCCGAGTATGATTCCTTTTAAACGTACGCTGAATTCCCGTCTAGCGGGAAGCGGGGGAACCAAATGGCTGCAAAGCCACTGGGGTGAATCCGAAGGAGACAGGTAAGGTCTCCTCCGGTAGGGCGACTCTCACGGCCCGAATCCGACAGCTAACCTCGTAAGCGTTTGAAGAGAGACCTTACACCTGCATGCGTTTTTGCGCTAGGTATTCTTTAATACAGCGCAGGAAACCGTAAGCTGAGGCCCTCCTCTGCTTATGGTTTCCTTTTTGTCTGCATTTGATCGTTATTTAAGATGGTGTAATCTCAGGTACAACCGAGGCGCAAACACATAAAAAACTATTTTCTTGGATCTCACAAAGCGTTACTGGACCCGCTCAGTCTTAGTTACTTATGGTATGGAGCCCTCTGGTATATGGAAAACGAACATAGACATGTTGTGGGATACTGGTTTGGGACAAATAAAGCGGAGATTTCCCGCCAATGCCGTAGTGCCGGATATTCCTCTTGGGTGGACTGCTTGGACACGGCTGTTGTATATGGGGTATATCAGAGCATGCGGGAAGTACAAAAGAACAAGGATTGGTCTACACGAGTACGTTTACCACTTGCAATCGGGCTCCGGCATCCGTGGAAAGGGGCTCGATCCGGCTGGTACTTAATGAAATCCCGAAATGCATATCCATTGCACATCTCCGTTATTCATAAAAAGAAATATTCATTATGGCTTGAGCATACCGGGGTATGTGACAACGAACAGGAATTCCTTGCTTTTATAGAAAAGGTCAAAATGGTCCATAAAATTAGTCTTCAGCCGATTAAACCTCAGGGAGGGACGGCCTTATGAATGAACGCAAGCTATCTCAAATTGAACTTTTTGCATTTGATGAACCCCAATGCTTTTATAATGAAGTGGGAAAACTCGGTAACTGCCGATATGGTATTTTGAAGCTTACCTGCGGGGAAGAGATGGGCTGGGGAGAATGCATCATGTCAGCCAATACAAAAGCGGTGGATCTGATTAAATGGGGAGCCTTCCTGCGAGACATAAGCAAGCATTCCCTTGACGAAGCCATGGCTATCGTCCGCCGCGCAGGCTCTAGCTGGCAACAAAATCAACTGGAAGTTGTCCAAATGGCTTTATTGGATATGAGCGCCAGGCTACAGGGAAAATCCTTAGCAGAACTGGTGCAAATACAACATACCCTCGGCATTGCGGTCGGAGCCGAACTATCAACAACTCACAATTATCGTAAAACCGTAAAAACCAGCTCAAATACTTGGCCTCAGAAGGAAAGGGCTGATACACGGCATATTCACCCGGTCTTTGGTAGCTCCTTAATTGAAACGATTCGTTATGCTCGGCAATTGCGAAACCAGGGGTTCAACATAAATATCCACAGAGACTATTTAATTGGACCTGCTAGGTCTTCGCTTCTCCTGCTTTCAAAAACCCTGAATGCGGCCTGGTCGGAAACAGAGTCTGAGTCTCAGCCGATTGCACTTTGTGGTTCTCCTTCTTCCATCTACGGAACAGGATTTGATCTGGATATGCCGACTTTAGTGAACAAGTCTAGTGCTTACTTTTCTGTGTTATAGAAAACAAACTCAATAAAATGTCACCTGTTTTC
>JAIMBU010000167.1 GCA_023511325.1 Gorillibacterium sp. | reverse complement strand
CTCCCGTAGGAGTCTGGGCCGTGTCTCAGTCCCAGTGTGGCCGGTCACCCTCTCAGGTCGGCTACGCATCGTCGCCTAGGTGGGCCATTACCTCACCTACTAGCTAATGCGCCGCAGGCCCATCTGTAAGTGACAGATTGCTCCGTCTTTCCAAACTCTCTCATGCGAGAAAGTTACGTATCTGGTTTTAGCTTCCGTTTCCGGAGGTTATCCCAGTCTTACAGGCAGGTTACCTACGTGTTACTCACCCGTCCGCCGCTATCCCTGTCTCGTAGCAAGCTACGAAACAAGAACCGCTCGACTTGCATGTATTAGGCACGCCGCCAGCGTTCGTCCTGAGCCAGGATCAAACTCTCCATGAAGATGTTTTCCACTTCGCCGAGGCCTCGTGAAATTCATCTGGATAAAAGCTGATTGCTCATTTCAACACTAACGTGTTCGTTCTTTGGTGTGACTCTAGCCGAAGCCTTGTCACGCTGCTTGTTTTACTCGTTGTTCAGTTTTCAAAGGGCTGTTACATCACCATCTAACTCTCAGCGGCGACTCTTATATGTTACCACAGCTTGCACATGAAATGCAAGGTGTTTATTTGAGCCTGATCACCAACTTACAGCTTTCTGTGCCCACCGCAAAAGCGGCTTGATTAATATAGCATATCATGCAAAGAAATAGCAAGAGCTTTATTTTAACTACTAACCTCTCCGTTGCTTAATTCTAAAAGGATAGACTCGGAGTAAAGAGATTCACTATGCACATCAATCTGTATTCATATTAAAGATGTAGCAAGAAGTTTGTCTTTGATACATTGAAAAAGATCAAATACATCGACTGATGCTCATTCCGAATTAACTAAAGCCTATTACCCTTGGAGCCATTTTAGAGTGATGTAATTGCAATAGAAGGCCTTCAACCCACAACCAGTGTGAGTCAAAAGCCTTCTCGATTTTATTTAATTGTTACCCTCTACTTTATCACTATTCTTGACGGTCACGCATCAAAGGAAATAGAAGAACATCACGAATCGATGGGGCGTTCGTAAGCAGCATAACTAACCGATCGATGCCAATACCGAGTCCACCCGTTGGCGGCATCCCATACTCTAGCGCACGGATAAAGTCATCATCCATCGCATGAGCTTCATCGTTTCCAAGTTCACGCTCAAGAAGCTGGGCTTCAAAGCGTTCACGCTGGTCGATTGGATCATTAAGCTCGGTGAATGCGTTAGCATGCTCCCGGGCCACGATAAATAACTCAAAACGATCAGTGAACCTTGGGTCAGCCGCGCTTTTCTTCGCTAGTGGAGAGATTGCTACAGGATGCCCAGTCACAAAGGTCGGTTGAATTAAGGTCTCTTCAACAAATGCTTCAAAGAACTGGTTGAGGATGTGACCAAAGGTCATCCCTGGTTCAACCTTAACATGGTGTTCCTTGGCTAAACGAATTGCCTCTTCATCGGACATATCTACACTAAAATCCACTCCGGTAACTTCACGAACAGCATCTACCATTGTGACTTGCCGCCATGCACAGGCAAGATCAATCTCTTGACCCTGATAATCGATCACTGTAGTTCCCAAAACCTCACGAGCCACATGAACAACCATGTCCTCTGTCAGTTTCATGATGTCAGTATAGTCTCCATATGCTTCATAAAGCTCTAGCATCGTAAACTCAGGATTATGCCTAGTCGAAGTTCCTTCATTGCGATAAACTCGGCCAATTTCGTATACCTTCTCCAAGCCACCAACGATCAACCGCTTGAGATGCAATTCAAGAGCAATTCTCATGAACAAAGGCAGATCCAGAGCATTGTGATGCGTATGGAAAGGCCGCGCTGCTGCTCCACCGGCTATTGCATGGAGGGTTGGGGTTTCTACCTCCAAATAACCGTTCCCATCCAGGAAACGACGAATCGATTGAATGATTCGGGAACGGGCGATAAATGTACCTTTTACATCATCATTCATGATCAGATCGACATACCGTTGACGATAACGCGTCTCTACATCTTTAAGTCCATGAAATTTGTCAGGCAGTGGATACAGCGATTTGGAGAGCAATTCCACTTCTGATGCTTTAACGGTTGTCTCTCCCGTCTTCGTCTTGAAGACCTCGCCGCGAACACCGATGATATCACCGATATCTAATAGATCGAAAGCCTCGTATTGCACTTCTTGAATGGAATCCTTGCGAACATAAATTTGAATTCTGCCAGAAAGGTCCTGAATATGCGCAAAAGAAGCTTTACCCATGCTGCGCTTCTGCATAATCCGGCCTGCGATAACCACATGGACCGCTAACGCCTCCAACTCTTCCTTCGGCATTGGATCATATTGACTCATGATATCCTTAGTCATGTGGGTACGTTCATATTTCTTGCCAAAAGGGTCCATTCCCATGTTTCTTAGCACGTCTAGCTTGCCGCGGCGGATCGCCAGCATTTCATTTTCATTCAGTTCTAATTCTTGACTCATCACAGTATCCCCTTCATCTTTTGGCACCTTGTAAAAAACATCATGCATTTATAATAGCATAAACGATCGACAATCAGGACCTGGTGAAATGTCATAATGTATAAACGATAAACATATATGGCTCTTATTCCGAAAAAAAAGCTTCCATAGGGAAGCTTTCTCTCACTACCGTTGAGCTCCTACGCTAATTAACTACAGTTAACAGGTTATATCTCAATGCCTTTTACTTTCTAATATCCATGATCATGTATTGAATAATACCAGCAGGTACATTAATATCCACTGTCGCACCTTTTTTCTGTCCAATAATCGCCCGACCTACTGGGCTTTCATTGGATATCTTGTTCTCAAAAGGATCTGATTCAGCCGTTCCTACGATTGCATAATCAATCAATTCACCAAATTCTAAGTCCTTCAAGGTAACCGTGACACCAATGCCTACCGTATTGATATCCACTTCTTCATTGTTGATAATCCGTGCATTGCGTAGAAGCTTCTCTAACTGGAGAATTCGTCCTTCGATAAATGCTTGTTCATTCTTGGCATCATCATATTCGGAGTTCTCACTGATGTCTCCATACCCAATAGCGGTCTTGATCCGTTCTGCCACCTCACGGCGCTTCACTGATTTCAGTGTTTCAAGTTCTGACTCCAGCTTCCTAAGGCCTGTTTGCGTTAGAATCGTTTCCTTTTCGCTCATTCCAACAAATCCCCTGTCTTATAAATTCACAAAAGTTGCCGCAAGACCGTGACGGCCCGGCGGCTTCCTCCATACTATATGGACTGCACTCAAATGACATGTCAATTGCACCCATGTTTTAAGTTTATGACTGATTATATTGCAACCCCCTCTAATTGTCAATCGCAAGAGCACCTTCAAAGAAACCTATATGATACTAACTTGGGTAAATTTTCCCGTTTCATTGTTTTCTCCTCTAGACCCATTCGCAAGTTGCCAAACAAATCGATCAAGCGTCTCCACAATTTCATCTCTTCTGGTCATTTCCATAATGACATCCTTGACGCGTGCTCCACCAACCATCCCCTTCAGATACCAGGCCAGATGCTTACGCATTTCCTTAACAGCAAGCAATTCACCCTTCAGGGCAGCAAGCCGATCAAGATGAAGCACAGCAATCCGGCATTTCTCTTCTGGCTGTGGCTCCGGTACGAGTATTCCTTCCATCAGATAGCGAACGGTACGGTATAACATCCATGGATTACCCAGGGCACCTCGACCTATCATCACGCCATCACACCCTGTGTGCTCTAACATTCGTTTGGCATCCTCAGGAGTAAACACATCCCCATTCCCAATAACAGGAATCGAGACGGCTTGCTTAACTTCTCTAATGATGTCCCAATTAGCTACTCCACTATACATCTGAACCCGAGTGCGACCGTGAACGGAGACGGCAGAACCTCCGCCATTCTCCACCGCTTTCGCATTGGCTAGGGCATAAATATGCTCATCGTCCCACCCAATCCGCATTTTAACGGTTACTGGCTTTTTGACGGCTTTAACAACCTCAGTAATCATTTGTTCGATACGATCGGGTGAGAGCAGCCACTTGGCACCCGCATCGGATTTGGTCACCTTCGGAACCGGACAGCCCATATTGATGTCGATAATGTCCGCATCTGTATGCTGATCCACGACCTTCGCTGCTGCAACAAGCGATTCTGTGTCTGCGCCGAATATTTGCAAGCTGAGGGGTTTCTCTCGCTCATCTACATATAACATTTCCATTGTACGCTTATTTCCATGCATGATTGCTTTGTCGCTCACCATCTCGGCACAAACCAACCCACAGCCAAATTCCTTCGCGATCAGGCGAAAAGCCGGGTTGCAGACGCCGGCCATAGGAGCCAGCACAACGTTGTTTGGGGCGACTACATTCCCTATTCTTAACATAACAATCTCCTCTCGTATTCATTAAGATAAGCTTAAAGTTAGTTATGGTTTCTACTTAGCAATTCCTCAGGCGGAATATCCAACGCCTTCGAGATCAACTCAACTAGCTTAGGGTCAGCTTTGCGGGCTCCACGTTCAACAGCACCTAATACGGATACCGAAACACCAATTCGTTCGGCTAGCTCTGTTTGCGTAAAACCCTTTAGCTTGCGGAAAGCACGAATTCGCAGGGCTTCCTTCATGAGATCCATTTGTAAACACCGTCCTTTCCGGCCATATGTTCAATATGTTGGGAAAGGGAGGCGATTCCAGGAACACTGTCATCATCAGCGATTTCCGCTAGAGGAATAAGCACGAAAGCCCGCTGGGAAAGCCTTGGGTGAGGCACGGTCAGAAGTGGCAACTTCAATTCAGCCCGACTATACAGCAGGATGTCTAAATCGATAGTTCTTGGGCCCCAGCGGATATCCCGCTTGCGACCAAGCTGCATCTCTATACGTTGTAGCTCAAACAAAAGTTCCTCTGGAGGTAAATCGGTATGAATCGCAACGGCCATGTTGAGAAAACGTTCTTGTTCTTTATATCCAACAGGGTCCGTTTCATAGAGGGAGGATTGTCTGGCTATTTCAATCCGAGGGTGAAGGGAAAGAAGACGAATCGCCTCATGTAACAACTCTACCCGATTACCGATGTTTGACCCCATGCCAATGAATACCTCGATGGGTCGACGGCGCCGGATTTCTACACTGGCCCCTTGAAAATGGATATCGAATGGAGGATGTGGTTTCGTAATCCTTACCATGACTTCTTGAAGGATTGAGTAATGCTTGAGCAGATCCATAGCCACATGCTCCGCGACCGATTCAATTAGCTTGAAAGTACGTTTCTCAACAATGTCCTTAACTCGTTCGTAGAGTTCGGCATAATTGATGGTTTCCTCCAGGTCATCCGTATATCCTGCTCGCGAAAGTGGCAGACCCACTTCGATATCGACATAAAAACGCTGTCCTAATCTGTTTTCTTCGGGGATCACTCCATGATAGCCATAAAACTCCATCTGGGATAAGATCATTTTGTCCATCGATGTCCACACCTCACTGGTAGCCTTGAAAGCTCATAACGGCATCCGCCATCATGGCAACTCGTTTATTTTCTTTAACATCATGCACACGAACCATTGCACAGCCTTGATATATACCCAATGCTGTTGTTGTTAACGTCCCTTCCAGCACTGCCTCTGCCTGCCCTCCGAGAGCACGGCGAATGGTGCTTTTACGCGATGCTGCAAGAAGCACTGGAAAGCCTATATCCGTTATCGCATTCAGGCTTCCCAACATCTGTAGATTATGCTCGTAGGTTTTGGCAAAACCAATGCCCGGATCCAAAATAATTTGTTCCTCCCGGACGCCCGCAGCTTGGGCAAGCTTTACGCTCTCCATGAGATCAGTGACAACGTCACGGATAAAGTCAGCGTAGTTCGTATCCAAGCGATTATGCATGAGAATAATCGGGCAGCCAAATGTAGCAGCAACTTCGGCCATGCGAGTATCCTGGCGGCAGCCCCAAATGTCGTTGATGATATGAGCACCCGCTTCTAGTGCTTTTTGGGCAATAGAGGACTTGTAGGTATCGATTGAAAGTGGAACGGAAATTTCGCGTTTCAGCGCCTCAATAACCGGGATGACTCGACTCAGCTCCTCTTCCTCACTAACTACAGTTGCACCTGGTCGAGTCGACTCTCCTCCGATATCAATGAGGTCTGCACCTGCTGCTACCATTGCTCTAGCTTGCTGTAAAGCTGCCTCAACCGTGACAAAACGTCCACCATCGGAGAACGAGTCCGGCGTTACATTTAAAATACCCATTATTAACGTACTTGTACCTGTCTTTAACGTCAGCCCCCGACAGTTCAGCGTGTGGCCTTCCCGTTTAGTTCCCATTTAACCAACCCTCATCTACCTAAGAAGTCTGTTGTAGCAAAGGATAAACGTTTGTACGGCGTCTTTGACGCTGTGCGTTTACCGGTGAAATTTAAGAACAGTATATGGAGATTTAATG
>JAIMBU010000017.1 GCA_023511325.1 Gorillibacterium sp. | reverse complement strand
CTAGATGACTAACTTTTTCTTGCACAGCAAGCTCAAGAATCTGCTCGAATGACATGGAGCCATCCGAAAGGTTCGTATGGCAATGCAGATCAGTCTTCATCGAAATCCTCCTTAGGCCATAATCAGTCAGCTTTTTTGATCTTTGCCTTCATTCGAATCGCCAATGTTTCTAATAAAACAGCGAAGATCAGAACAAAGTACGTAATGACTCCTACCTCTCTCAAATCGAGATAGAAATTACTGGCCATGAACAAGTCAAACCCGATACCACCAGCACCTGCAGCAGCACCCATGGCGATAGCAGCGGCAAAATTGATCTCAAAACGCATAAATGTCCAGGAGATCAGATAGGACATGGAGGATGGAATGACCGCCTGGAAGACAATCTGCCACCAACTCGCCCCACTCCCTTTTAATGCCTCGATCACTCCTTCATCCATCTCTTCGAAAGATTCTGAATACGCCTTGATCAAATAGCCAACGGAGTGAAAGGTCATCCCGACAACGGCAGCCACGCTCCCTAGTCCGGCGGACACGGCGAAGATCAACACCCAAAGTACGGTTGGAACAGCACGAATGAAAGCAACACAAGGCTTAATCAGATTGGAGTAGATAGGGTTAGACAAATTACGAGCGGCTAGCAATCCAAAAAATAGCGCAATAATTGCTCCAATTATAGTGGTAAGTAAGGCTAGCCCTATAGTAACTAGCACCGCGTAACATGCTTCACGGAAGGTGAAATGATTGAATTGCGGCTCCGTAAGCAGTAGCTTAAAGTTGAGAATCGTGTTGTGCAAGCCTTGCTGAATTCCGATCTCGCCGTAATCGAGTGTTAACAGACTATATCCCGTAACGGAAACGAGAACGAGCAAGGTCAGACGAATCAAAAAGGTTGCTCTGCTGAACGTTTTTCTTGGGAGTGGTCCTTCCGCTGGCGGGATAGTCAAACGAATGCGCTTAGCTAACTGATTCATCTCGTTCACCCTTTTCTAATCTTGCAAGATAGCACGCCGAATCAGATTGGACACAGTTTCGATAACCAAAATGGTTAAGACAATGACGATCACGACCAAGCTTGCCGCATGATAGTTCAGGCTTTTATAGTATAAATCGAAGGAAAAGCCAATACCGGTTCCCGTCAAAATACCGATGAGCGTAGCACTGCGAATATTATGCTCAATCATAAACAGCATCCAACTGACAAACTGGGGAATACATGATGGGATAACACAGCGAAAGACGATAGACAGATACCCGGCCCCTGTCGCTCGTAAAGCTTCCACTGCACTGCTACTCATCTCATCAATCGGTTCCATAAAGGCTCGGGTCAGAAAACCAAAGCTAGCGAAGAACAAAGCGAAGAATCCGGCCAGAACACTTTGTCCGAAGGAAAAAAGCAGGATCATTGCCCAAGCAGCAATATCAATATTGCGAAAAAACGAAGCAATTCCTCGGCTAACCACACCGAAGAAGCGATTTAGTCGCATCGTAGTTGAGCCAAAAACTGCAAACATTAAAGCGAACACGGCGGCAATTGTCGTAGCTGCAACCGAGATCATGATCGTCTCCAAGAGCATGTCCATGATGTGTGGTAAACGTTCTAATGCCTTCTCTGTTGGGTAAAAGTTACTTAATCCCCACTCGATTGCACGCGGCATAGAAGATAGACCCTGAGCAAAGTCGAATTCCGTTAAGACAATTGCTCCCCAGGTAAGAACGACTAAGATTAAGAGAAAGAACAACATACTCAGCCGCTTCTGCATAAAAAAATTAACCCGCATGGTTCCCTCCGAAGTTCATCATCAGTTCACCAGCTTCCGAACCATAGATTTGATGAATTTTCTCCAGCGATAAATGCTGCGGCGTGCCATCATATACGATCTGTCCCTGATTGACCCCAATAATACGATCCGAGTAGTTTAGGGCTACATCAACTTGATGCAAGTTGACTAGCACAGTAATCCCCAGCGATTTCGATATATTGCGCAGATGCTCCATGATGATCTTCGAAGCACTCGGGTCAAGGGAGGCAATAGGCTCATCGCAGAGCAACATCCGTGGGTCCTGAATGAGCGCCCGGGCAATTCCTACCCTTTGCTTTTGACCACCACTCAGTTGATCACATCGCTTAAATACATGGTCTTGCAGCCCCAAGGTACCTAGAAGCTCATGTGCTTGCCGTTTCTCGGCTTCTGTGTAAATCCCTAACGAGCCGACAAGTGCATTCTTATAGCCAAGTCTTCCGTGCAGAACATTCTCAATAACACTTAAACGGTTTACAAGATTGTAATGTTGAAAAACCATTCCGATTCTTGTCCTTAATTGGCGCAGCTGCCGCTGTCTTAGGTTCATGATATCAACGTTATCAAACCAAATCTCCCCGCCATCCGCATCAATCATGCGATTGATGCAGCGAAGAAGAGTTGATTTCCCGGCTCCAGATGGACCGATGATGGAAACGAACTCTCCTTGCTTCACAGAGAGATCAATACCTGACAACGCAAATGTATCTTTGCCGTACTGTTTCGATACATTTTTCAGCTCGAGTAGCGTCGTCATGGTTTAACTCCCTTTACCTGCTCAATTTGACAATTCTCTTACTGGATTAAAGAAATCATCCGTGACTTTAACAAAACGTTCAGCTTTGCTTTTCGTGAAGATTCCTTTGGCTCCTGTATCCTTAGGAACAAAAATTTCTTTATTGTTTGCCGTTTCATCGGAAGTTAGTGCCGCGACAATTTTCTCTATATCCTCTGAACTGATTTTGTCTTTGTTGACCGATATCGGTCCATTTAATACAGGCGTTACGGAGATTACTTCAAACTTCTCACCTACTAATGTATTGAAAGGTTCGGCAGCATCCTTTTTCACTTCATAGACTGCACCTGCTCTATTATCTGTACCCTCTGCAAGATCTACGTAGTTTTGAAGACAGGTATCACAGAATGCAGCTACATCGGCCTTATCCGTCAGTAGGTTGACTGCTGAGCCTTGATGAGAACCCCCAAACAATACCTTGCTAAAGAATCCTTTGTCACTACCTTCGAGAAGATCCTCGGCTTTTAAATCCTTATACTTATCCTGCTTGTTGAAATAGGAGATGATGCCAGCGGACGGTACTTTGAAGCCTGATGTTGAGCTATTGGATACAAAAGAGAATCGTTTTCCTACAATATTATCGAGTGAGAAGGCGTCACCGCTCTTATATTGATCTTCGTTGCCCTTCTTTACACCGATCCAGCTGTAGTAAATGGCATCATCTAACGTTCCGGACTCCCCACTGTTGACCACTACCGCTTCAACATTGCCATTCTTATTGCGTGCTTCTACATAGCCTTGCGCACCAGTGAAGGCTATGTCTGCACTGCCGTTCGCTAAGGACTCAATTGCAATGATATAATCCGTCGTGATTTTGTGTTCTACCTTCTTACCTGTTGCATACTCGATCACTTTCCCAATCGTTTCACGAGCTGCCTTGATATCTTCACCAGATTCATTTGGTAGCCAAACCATGACAAGCTTATCGTCTGACTTCTTCGAATTATCAGACCCCTCGTTGTTCGTGCTACAGGCGGTGACAAGAAGCGTCATGATCATGATCGTCGTAATCCATAGAGCCATACGTTTCATTTTATTGTTCCCCTCTCCATGCAATTCGTCTGTTTTGTTAAGCACAGTGCACGTCAGCACAATACTAGGATAAACTTTCAATGTATTCGAAAAGTTATCACCAAATAAAGATTTTGTTGAGCGACTCTTATTCTTTACATAACATTAACTCCTGAGCTTTCATACTACTGTACCTACCGTTCAATATAATACGGTGGTTCACGAAATATTTCGTTACGAATTTGCATGTCGGCTTCGGGCACTATTGAAATGGATCCTCTGATTAGAAGAAGGAAACGATGCCATTTCAAAGGTCCCATGTAACTCTACACTCGACATCCAAATTCTCACTTCAGGTTTCTTAAATAACCAAGGAAGTACCGGAGCAAGCCTTGCTGACGGCTGCTTGTCAGAACATGAAAAAGATCGCACTTCACTTAGCCAAATTGGCTTAGGAAATGCGATCTTTTATATTTTTGCTATCCTCCAGTAGATTCATTCATCTCTTTAAGAAAAGTAAGCCCAATAAAATTGGGCTTACTCAACAGCCTCAGGGAAAGCACCGATAAGGTGGTATTCACTTTTAATACTTTTTAATGTGTTTCCATTATTTTCAGTCTCTCATTCGCATAAACAGCAGCGCCGATCATTCCAGCTCTTGCCCCTAACTGGGCTTGCAGAATTCTGCAGGCTTGGTTAGATAGCTTTAATGCATGTTTAGCCGTTGTCTCTCGAACCACGCTAAGTAATCTGTCTCCGGCAGCTGACATGCCCCCACCAACAATAATTATTTCAGGATTAAATAAATTAATCACATTTGAAAGACCATAACCCAATAGCCTTCCTGTTTCATGCATAACTTCAATTGCTACCTCGTCTCCCAAATCATAGGCTTCCGAAATCATTTTAGCTGATAGACTGCTTTGATCTTTCCCCACCCATTCTTGAATAATACTCTGACGACCATTGTTAAGTTTTTCAATAAATGAGTTCACCATCCCTACTGCAGAAACATATCTCCCTAAGCAGCCTGAACTTCCGCATTTACAAGGACGTCCTTCTCTGTACATATTCATGTGACCGATCTCCCCAGCGCTTGAGGTCTTACCATAGACCACTTTTCCATCATTAATTATTCCTGATCCTAGTCCAGTACCTAAAGTAATTAACACGACATTCTCGTTGCCAATTCCTGAACCATAACGCCATTCACCATAGAGATTCATCCGTACATCATTATCAATAAACATAGGGAAATTAAAAAAGGTCTTCATTCTATTTACAACGTGAATGTCATTCCAGTCTGGAAAATTAGGTGAAAAGATAGATAATCCCTCCTGTGGATCCAAAAGACCTGGGATGCCCATTCCCATGCATTTAATATCTACCAGAGATATTCTAGTTTCATGGATCATTTCCAAGATTGTTTTTGTTATTCTATCCAATACATGATCAGGTCCCTTTGCCGCTTCGGTCGGAACACTCTTTTCTACTAGAATTTTAAAATCAGGATTAAATATAGCCGCTTTAATGTTCGTACCACCCAGATCAATACCTATTGTAAATGGACTCATACCATTTCTCCTTCTTCTCTTAAAAATCCGCATTAATTAACAAAAATGCCATTGGTTCCACTCTATCACTAACCTTTTTGGTCAACAACCCTTGAACAAGCAGTGGACTCATGAAAGAACAGGAATTAGTAATGAGGAACATGTACCCTTAAAAACCTATTCCACTGGTTTGCAGCAGGCTCTTATGGGTGAGCTAGCAGTTGTGGAGAAATACTGCAAAATAGGGTTTGGCTACGGAATTATCCTCGACGAATTAAAGCGTGCAAGTAAATATAATTACTTAACGACATTGAACCTTACTGTGAGATTGCACTAACCTAATCCTCCTGATCCCATCAAAAAAACTGCATCGCATGCAGCTTTTTCATTTCCTTCGTCCGTATCTCTTTGACCGCAGCATGAGCAAAAAGCACGTCAAGGATTGTCCCTGACGTGCTTTTTTCAGTTTATCTTATTTTGAAGGCTCTACCTGGTTCCATAGTACTGAGAAGGTACTGGCATCAACCTGAAAGAAAACATCTGCATTTCCATACTTCACATACCCATCCTTGAACAAACGCAAATGAACTTCGCTGTTATCCTGCAATTTAAGCAGGAGGAAACCCTGATTGCCATTATCATAAATTCCAGCCTCAGCAAGCGGTTGCGCCGGTAAGGGTTTGGCTTCATTTAATGCCTGCAAGAAGGTGGTAAGCCCATCAGTGTCAGCTATCTCTTGATATTGCTGTAATCCATTATTCCAGCTATCAAACCGCTCCCACTTGGCTGATTGAACATTGCCAGTAAGCTTAAGTAAACCGAGCAGATCCGCACCACTCTTAATCATTAAATCGTTCACACATTCATAATACTCCGCCCAAACCTCACCATCCTGAACTTGATAGCTCATTAAGCGAAATTCACTGTCATATCCCTTAACCGTATAGATATCCGTGGTCCCTATCGTAGAGGCAAATTCAGTTGCATACTCATCCTGAGTGCTCCACTCTGTAATGCCCGCTTTGGTCCTGCCAAGCTTCTCACCCAAGACCAACTTAGCTGCATCGGGAGTGATGGTGGTAGCAGCTTGTATATAAACTTTGCCTTTGTAAACAAAGAGTCCAATCATACTTGCACTTACGCCTGGTTCCGACGCCGATATTTTCATTGGGGGTAGATATACCCCCGTTCCAACTACAGGAACGACAGTGTCCGTTACCGTAGTCGGGCTAGTCGATGAACTAGGAGCAGCATCCTTACTAGTTCCAAAAGGATCTGCCCATATCCCCAAGCTGAGCAACAGAGCAAAGCAAGCTACAGCCACCGCCAGTGGTTTTACCCTAGTGTTCCTCCCCTTCTCATGCATCGAACGAGCCAAGCGCTGAGGCAAATCCTGATCGGGTTCTATTTTGTCAAAAGCTCGTTTGTAGTCATTTTTATTCATCTTGTGTAGCCTCCATTTCAAATTTGAGCAGTTGCCTCCCCCGCTGCAAACGCATCTTGACTGCTGATTCACTTATTTGCAAGGTTTGGGCAATCTGTCGAATGGAATAATCTTCATAATAGTAAAGATGGATCACCGTTTTATACTTGAAGGGCAGACTGATTACCTGCTCTACCACCTGCTTTTCAGTGGCAGTATCACCATACATTTCGATGTTTTCTTGCTTTACCACACGCTTGTGCCATATGCTGCGCAGCATATTCTTACAGATGTTGGTTATTACCCGAATAAGCCAAGCCTTCTCGTGCTCCAACTCATGAAAAACAGGTGCCTTATACAAAAGCTTCATGAAGGTTTCCTGTACTGCTTCCTCGGCATCTGCTTTATTCCCTAAGTACACCATGGCAATCCGGAAGAGCATGGTGCCGTATGCATGATATTTTTCTGTAAAACGATCGCTCGGCCGCAGCGAAATCTCTTGCATAGAACATTAACCTCCTTTTCGCTGTTAACACAAACCAGCAGGTATTTTGGTCACATTTTTCCGGGAAAATATGGATAAGAAAGCTGCACCATTCGGCCTAGTCACAATATGATAAAGCAAAACGTGTAGATGTGGAGCGTGATCTTCATTGGCTAGCTCAAAATGGTATCTTCATAAATTCTATGTAAAAGACCCGTTTATCCGGCAATACCTGCCTGATACTGCTTTGTTCTCTCGAGATAGCTTAGAGCAATTCTTAAGTCGATATGAAGCTGTGATTGTGAAACCCGATACGTTGCATGGTGGTAAAGATGTCATTCGGATCTCGAAGGTCGAGCATGGTTATGCTTTTATCCGTGTTCAAGGGAAGCAAGTAACCGTAGATTCATTAGATGCACTCTATAAGAATATTATCAGCCATGCTCTCGCAAAACGCTACATTGTCCAGCAAGCAATCCCATTAGCTGTGGTTGATAAACGCGCCTTCGATATCCGTTCGATGCTGATGCGTAAGCCGGGTGCCAAGTGGAAATTCTATGGTTTTTTCGCAAAAGTGGCTGGACCAGCAAGTGTAATCACCAATGTTTGCCGCTCCAAAGGTTATGTCATTACCATTGAAAAAGCGTTGCGCCAATCCCTTAACCTGAGTCCTGCTGAAATCGAAGCGAAGAAGCAGGAGCTTCTTGAGCTAAGTCATAAGATTTGCACTAAATTTAATGAATATAAAGCTTCAACTACCCAAATTGGCATTGATTTCGGACTAGATCAGGACGGTAAGATTTGGATTATTGAGGTTAATTTTGATCTACCGGCCCATTCAGGTAACTCATTTAAAAGACTACCGGATAAGTCGAACTACTATCAGGTACAGAAGATGAAGAAATACCTTTTGCGTCTGCGTGAACAGAAGAAGAACCATACTCCCCTACTCGGAAAGCTGAAGTAGCCGATGTCCAGCGAGATTAAGCTGACTGCAGTCGGAGACATTCTAATGATCGGACCGATCATCAGATTAGCTAAATCACCAGAAACCAACGGATATGATTTTGCTGCGATCCTGGAGAAGGTCAAGCCCTATCTCACAGACTCCGATATCGTGATCGGCAATCTGGAAACACCACTCGCCGGACGGGAAGCCCACTACACACAAAAGAACAAACGTACGGGCTTCTCTATGTTCAACTGTCCCGATGATCTGGCTCCTGCGCTAAAGAATGTCGGCTTTGATCTGCTGACTACAGGCAACAATCATGCCTTGGACCGTGGCGAAGAAGGATTGCTCCGTACTCTGCGCCTTCTGGATGAACACGGATTGGAGCATACGGGAACATTCTCCCATCATCCGGGAACTGAGAATCACTTAGTTAAAGAAATTAAAGGCATTCGGATCGGAATCGCCAGCTATTCTAAGAGCACGAATAAGCTTCCCTTACCAGCCGAGAAGCCTTGGATGGTCAATGTTGTCGATCACACCAAACCGCAAGCGATGCTGGATCACGTGCGCCGGATGAGCAAGCAAGTCGATCTGGTCATCGTCTGCCTGCATACGGGTAGAGAATACCTTCATTATCCACCCAAAGAACAACGTGAGTTGGTTCGGTTGTTACTTCATAGTGGTGCTCATATCATCCTAGGTTCACATCCGCATGTGCTGCAACCCACCTCGACCCCTAGAAGGGATCAATTCGTTAGTCATTCTCTGGGCAATTTCATCTCCACCCGCTTGCATAGCAATCCTTACACCAACCTTGGCGTCATCCTGAATCTCACAGTAAAAAAAGACGATCAGGGTAAAATCACAATCGGAGAAGTCAGCTATGTGCCAACATGGAGCACCCAAATTCGCTCGGGTGGCAGGACAAAATATAAGTTACTTCCTATCCGGCAAAACCTAAGTAAACCTTTCCCCAATCAATCCGCCCATGATCACAGTCTGATGGTCAAGATGTGGCAGCACGCCACGCAAATGATCAAAGGCACGGCGCGATAAACATAACTTTTGCAGAAGAAAAAAGAAGCCTTCGTATCCACGTTTTCATTGTGGTGGAAGGCTTCTTTTATTTATCGGATTGATCCGGTCTTATGTTATGTGCTGTTTCCTATGCTTCACATTTAAAATAATGATTAACGCCACATCGTTATCGCGTCTGGCGCGGGATTCTGGCGCGAACTTGCCGAGCGGTAAATATCGAAGATCAGTTCTAGTGCTTTTATCCCCTCTGCGCCATTCAGCCAGAAAGGTTTGTTCTCTCTCACATGCGCATAAAAATCCGCAATGAGTCGTCCATGGCTCATTCCCCAGTAGGATTTCTCCCCGCCAGGGTTGAGCGAAGGTTCAGTTAGTAGCGTTTCTATTCCGTCCTGCCACAGGTAAAGGCTATCTCTACGTTGAATCAGTGTGCCCTTCTCGAAGACGAGTTCTAGCTCAACTGGTGAATTCACTAGATAAGCATTCGTTCCATAAAAGAGCCCCCTCGCGCCATTAGCAAAATCAATGCAAGCATGCGCCGTGTCCTCAACTTCGATCACCTGGTCGAGCACATCTGTCGTTACACTGCCTTTTACTGAGCTGATTGGCCCGCCAAACCACTGCAGCAGATCAAGCGTATGGATGGTCTGATTGATCAGGACGCCACCGCCCTCGGAGGTCCATTTGCCTCTCCATGGGCTATTTCTGTAATAGGCATCATCGCGATACCAGGTAACAATCCCTTTCATGCAGAGTAGCTTTCCCAGCACGCCGGAATCTATCGTTTCTTTGATGCGAACAGACGAGTCATTGTAACGATTCTGGAATGTGATGCCTAATTGCCCCCGACTCTGCTCTGCTGTCTCCACCATTCGGTAGGCAGCCTCTAGGTTCTCCGCCATCGGTTTTTCGGTCAGCACATGTTTGCCTGCCTTTAAGCATGCTATGGCTATCTCCGCATGAAGATTATGCGGTGCACATACATGAACAACCTGAATATCCGGTCGGTCCAAGATTGCCTGATAATCGGTCAAAGCTGCACAACCGTAGGTTGCTCCTGCTTCTTCGGCCTTAGCCAATACCGTATCTACAACGGCTACTAGCTTCACTCCTTCAAGCTCGGCTATCGCTTTCGCATGTAGAGGAAAAATTGCTCCACATCCGATAATTGCCGCACCTATACAGTCCATGGTGACACCATCCTATGTGTATGTAGTTGAAGTGACCGCATTCGATCACTTCCCATTGATTGTCAGTTACGAGTCTTATACTATCACTTTGACGCATCCATGGGTACCCCACTTCACCAGATACTAGGCAGAAACTTTCCTTTGGGCGTCAACATAGGTAACTGGACCTGCAAAAAACAAAGTGAGAGTGTAAAAGCGAGGCTATAGGTAGGCAGAGATATGTTTAAACACCAGCGGTGCTCTTGTGGAGAACTGCTGGGCATTTAGCGCTATGGCATAGCACTAAATCATCCGTTGAGCGAGCAGCAGAGCATTTAGCACTGCGTTACAGTGCTATTTTACTGGGAAAGCCACTTTCAGGCTGATAATCAACATTTAGCGCTTTCCCATAGTGCTAAATCACTCGTTCAGCGAACCGCGGAGCTTTTAGCACTGTGCCACAGTGCTATTTTACTGAGAAAGCCACTTCCAGTCGGATAGTCAACGTTTAGCTTTTTCGATGGTAAGCCACTTTCTATGATGAGATGGATGGTTGAACTTATTCCGATAATTCAGCAAAAAACAGTGCTTGGATCAGCACTGTTTTTTGCTCCACATTTACTCCTTGCTTTCTACATTTTACTCTTCTATTAGGAATAGGAGATGCGGCGAGCTTTAGCTTATTTCTTAGAGTCGTGCGTTAATTGAACTTCCTCATAGCCAACGCCTGCAGGCAGAAGCTGAATAACTTTCTCCCGCACGTTGACGTCACTCATCTCGTCACCAAAAATAGTTACATAGCCCTCGTCCTCACGTGTCCGAATCAAGCGACCGATACCTTGCTTAAATCTCAGCAGCATATGAGGCATGTCCACCTCATCAAACGGTACCTGGGCATCCTTGCGCTTAGCGGCAAATACGGGATCATTTGGCGGAAATGGCAGCGACCAGATCATCACATGGGACAGTGATGGTCCCGGAATATCTAGGCCTTCCCACAAGGTGACTGCACAGAGAATACTGGTTTCGTCATTCTGGAATGCAGATATCAGATGACTGATCTCCGCCGTACCCTCAAAGAGAAAGCGGAATCCTGATACTTGAGAACTGAGAATAACGTCCTGCTTGAACTGCTCCATCTCCTCGCGAGAAGGGAATAGAATCAAGGCCCTGCCCTCCGTCTTGTGAAGAAGCTCTAGGGCTAACTCGATCTTCTCAGCCTGCTTGTTCTCTGATACAAGCTTTGGCAGTAGCACTTTCATTTTTTCCTTGTAGTCAAATGGCGAATCAACCGAAAAGGATAGATACTTTGAAACCCCTAAACTATCCGCAATATAAGCAAACGATCCACCCAGTGAAAGGGTAGCGGATGAGAATACGATGGGCATATGTTTAGAGAACACACGTTCCTCCAATACTTCCTTCACCAACTTCGGCATAATGACAAAAGTTGTTCCATCATTAGACTCCAGCCAAGAAATCAGACTTTCTGGATCAACACATAGCCCCAGTGCCAGATTAATCATCTCTAAATGCTCTTCTACGATCTTCAATTGGTAGGCTTCTATCGTATGGAGAGCGCCCTCGAACACCAGTTCTTCTTCGATAATAGCCAGTAAATCGCGGAAAATATTAACTTCCTTTAATAGCTTCGCATTCCAGACGATTTCCCGACGCTCTGATGCAGGAACACGGATACTATACTTTTCCAGTAATGAGAACAGATATTCGCTTTGGGAAATAGCGTTCTCAATGGCTACTGCGGAAGACTCACGAACTTCACCCTCAAGCAGACGAATGACGATGTTCTCAAAAACCGAATGCTTCAGCTTATACGTTAAAGCGCTTTGTGCTGCCGTCTCCAGCAGATGACCCTCATCGAAAACAACGGAGCTATGCTCTGGCAGAAGGGGAAGCTGGCCCTCGCGCTTTCTCGCATCGTAGGTCCATACATGCTCCATATAGAAATCATGCGAGCAGATGATCAAATCCGCTGCTTTGCGGTAATGTTCACGGGAAAGAGTCTGCCCACAACGATGGCGTCTGGTGCAGACCATACAATCTTGAAAAACATCCCAGCCAAGCTTACCCCACTGACGATCCGATAGCTCTTGATAATCCTTACGATTTCCATAGGGATAAAA